>PFOK01000045.1 GCA_002792495.1 Candidatus Peregrinibacteria bacterium CG_4_10_14_0_2_um_filter_43_11
CAAAGATTTATGGGTGAATTATTTATTCAAGGAAAAAAACTCCTGATCCATTCCTTTTACCGTTTAGGGTACATTTAGATTTGGACAAGACTTTTTCTTGCCTTTTTTTCATTCGTCTGTATAATCGCTTCGCGTATTTGACAATCAACATTTACATTTTTGTTCAATCGTTCATTGTCATGTGTTTTATTTCATTACAATTTAAAAAATGTCTGAAAGATCTCCCTTGGAAAAAGTGCGTAATTTTGGAATCATCGCGCACATTGATGCCGGTAAAACCACGGTAACCGAACGTGTTCTTTTCTATACCGGAGTGAATTATAAAATTGGTGAAGTGCACGAAGGGGAAGCCACAATGGACTGGATGGAACAGGAGCAGGAACGTGGTATTACCATTACTTCCGCCGCGACCACTTGCTTTTGGAAAGATCATCAATTCAATATTATCGATACTCCCGGTCACGTGGATTTTACCGCGGAAGTCGAACGTTCCATGCGCGTTCTGGATGGTGGTGTGACTGTGTTTGACGGAGTGGCCGGTGTGGAGCCTCAATCTGAAACCGTGTGGAGGCAGGCTGATAAATACAGTGTTCCCCGCATGTGTTTTATCAATAAGCTCGATCGTACAGGAGCCAGTTTTTTCAATTCCTTTCAGAGTATTTTAGATCGTCTTACTAAAAAAGCATCGCCTATTCAGTTGCCGATTGGCCTTGAATCCGGTTTTAAAGGGCTTGTTGATTTGGTAACCATGAAAGCCACTTTGTACAAAGATGATTTAGGAAAAGAAATGGAGGAGACGGATATTCCTGAGGATATGAAAGCCGAGGCGGAGGAATGGCGTGCCAAGTTGCTCGAAAAAGTCGCGGAAGGAGATGAGCAATTTATGGAAAAATACATCGATGGATCGGATTTTACTGTCGAAGAACTCAAGGCTGCCATTCGTCGTGGGACTTTGGCCAATACTTTTGTCGCTGTCCTTGCGGGAACCGCTCTTAAAAACAAGGGGGTTCAGTTGCTTCTCGATGCCGTGAACGATTATCTTCCTTCCCCTTTGGATGTTCCTCCCGTAGAAGGACATATTGACGGAGATGAAGAAAAAAAAGTTATCCGACACGCGGATGATAAAGAGCCCTTGGCTGCTTTGGCGTTCAAAATCATGACCGATCCCTATGTGGGACGTTTGGTGTTTGTTCGTGTTTATTCCGGTGTTCTCAAATCAGGCACGTATGTTTACAATTCTTCTCAGGGCGAAAAAGAACGTATCGGTCGTTTATTACAGATGCACGCGAATGATCGTAAGGAAATTCAGGAAATTTCCGCCGGTAATATCGGCGCGGTGGTCGGTTTAAAAAGCGTCCGTACCGGAAGTACCATCGTGGATGATGGGGGTGAAAAAGTCATTTTAGAATCCATCACTTTCCCCGAACCGGTTATCTCCATTGCTATTGAGCCTAAAACCAAAGCGGATCAGGAAAAAATGGGCGTCGCGTTACAAAAGCTGGCCGAAGAAGACCCAACCTTCCGTGTTCGCACGGATGAAGAAACCAATCAAACGATTATTTCCGGAATGGGTGAACTTCATCTCGATATCATCGTCGATCGCATGAGACGCGAATTTAAAGTGGAGGCCAACGTTGGTCGTCCTCAGGTTGCATACCGTGAGACCATTCAAATCGAAGTGGAAGAAGAAGAAAAATACGCCAAGCAAACGGGTGGCCGTGGTCAATACGGTCATGTGCTTTTGCGCATTTCACCCAATGAACCCGGAAAAGGTTTTGAATTCATCGATTCCGTTGTGGGAGGGCGTGTTCCAAAAGAGTATATCCCCGCGGTCAATAAGGGTGTGCAGGAGGCTCTTACACGTGGTGTGATTGCCGGTTACCCCGTGGTGGACGTGAAAGTTGAACTTTACGATGGGTCTTATCATGATGTGGATTCTTCCGAAATGGCATTTAAAATGGCGGCTTCTATTTGTTTTCAACACGGCGCTAAAAAAGCAAATCCCGTCCTTCTCGAGCCGGTGATGTCTGTCGAAGTTGTCACCCCGGAAGATTTTATGGGAGACGTGATGGGTAATCTCAACTCCAAACGCGGACAAATCGAGGAGATGGGTGATCGCGGTTCCGCGAAAACCGTTAAAGCCAAAGTGCCTTTGGCCGAAATGTTCGGTTATGCCACCGACCTCCGTTCCATGACACAGGGCCGTGCCAGTTACACCATGGAGTTCGCGCAATATTCAAAGGTACCGAACAACGTCGCCGAAAAAATCAAGGAAGACAAGGGGATTAAATAACGAATAATTTATTATTTTACTACGTTTCACTTTTATACATTTATTGTTGATTTCACTGTATTGCTCTAACTCAAGTAATGAAATCAATCAAAAATAATAAATTGGTTTTTTGAATTCTCTTTACATCGGGTCGGTATCTTTGCTATATTAAATGAAGATCAAAATTAAAAAATGAAAAATAAGATCCGTTCCAAAGTCCTTCGATGGCTACTCGATGTCCTTCCTAAAGGGATTGCGGTTTTTGCGATTGCCACGGGCGCTTTTTATGTTTACGCGTCCAGTGTCAGTTTCCCCGATGTCGACCCTTATCCCCTAAACGGAATTGTGGGGCAATTTGTGGGAGTCACCGATTCCAATTATTCCTCTTCCATCAACGGCTATAGTGACGCAAACAAAGAGTGTTCCGTAAACACACAGGGGCTCGAAGATAGTCACATTTGTACCGCGATGGAACTTTTTAACAGTTACAATACTGACGCAAACTCCACTGTTTTAGATCAGACCGGGGATGCATGGTTCAATAACGGTCCTCCCGGTCACGACCAGACCCTTTCTAACGATTGCCAGGGGTGGACCAGTAAACAGCATAAAGATTATGCTTCTATCTGGAAATTTGACAGCCAGAGGGCTTTGATTTTTTTCTGTGACAAAACGGATTATCCATTTGCGTGCTGTAAATAGTATTGATTTATTACTTTATTATAGGACATATTAAATCTAATATTAAATTAATAAAAGTGTAGCGTAATAAATCAATAAAATAATACATCCATTAAAGATTAAAATAAAAATCAAAAAATCAAATTATTTCATCATCGGCCTTGCTGTCATTGCGTTGTTTGTAATAGCGCCATTGAGTTATGCGAACTCCAGTTATGCGACCAAGGTTTCCGATTGTCCTGTCGCTAATACCGCGGGAACGGTGGTGTGTCCTTCCGGTCAGTTCTTTGTGGCGAATGACTGTCGTCCTTCTGCTACTGTGACAACCACTCTTAACGCCTGTCTTGACTCAGAGAAAAACGAAGTATTCAGTTGTGTGAACAACAGTTGTGTCTGTCCTTCCGGAACGCGTGACTGTCGCGTAAAAGCGCCCGGTAAATGCCTGACTACATCGGAACAAAACGTTGTCGACAACAGGGGTAATGCGGATTGTACCGCGAACAATAAAGGGTTTGATCCCTGCACGTCTCAATGCACCACCTGTCTCCCGGGAACCGAACTTGTGGACGGCATTTGTCTTTCCATCAAAGCCGTTCATAAATATGTGGTGGGAGTAGACGACCGTGTGACCACCTTGGAGGGATTGGATTTGTGTCATTTTGATGCTGATGGGAATTATGTGAATGACAACGGGCAAGCATGTCCCGAATCCTTTGATCCGGATAGTCTTGGAGGTCAAATTGCCACTTTAAAAGGACAATTGGAAACCTTGTCCACTTTGATCAGTGTCTTGATGGGTGATACCACATTAACAGACCTCGTTTACCAGCTTTTTGCCAATAACGCGAATTTTGAACAAGCATTGCAGGCGTTTCAAGATAATCTTTCCACTTTCAATAGTTCGGTTGCTTATGCCGATGTTGCCGGTGAATTGGGAAAAGTTTGTACGAATGGTCAGACCCTTATGTACAACGACGGAAAGTGGGATTGCTGGACGGATATCATCGCTATAATGGATGTCCCCCATGCTGATAATGCTGATCATGCACAATATGCGGATGTTGCCAAGGATCTTGCCAAGGAATGTAACGAAGGAGAAATTATTAAAAACGTTGGCGGTTACTGGAAGTGCGCCAACGATGCAGGGGCAGGCGTAGGTAGCAATCTCTGGAAAATAATGAAAAGTGACATCCTCAGACAGTATATTGGTTATCCTCCTGGCTATGTAGGAATTGGCAGTATAGAGCCTCCTGAGTACAGTTTTGACGTAAATACCTCTAGCCAGAATAGTTACGTGGCTCGTATTCAAAATAAGCTCAGCAATATTGCTCATGGCCTCCTTTTACAGATCGGCGCTTCTGATGACAATGCGAATATCCTGAAAGCGGAAGGAAAAAACGGCTCCGTGGACGCTTTAATTGTTAAAAATGACGGGCGTGTCGGTATTCGCACCACGTATCCCACCCAGGCGCTTGATGTTAATCAGGGTAATATCCGTGTCCAGGGTAATGATGGGTTTAAGGAAGTCGGGAATGAGGCGGCTGTTTATTTGGGGGATACCGATCATTATATTAAATCCATGTTGGGTAAAGGGGTGCAAATAGGCACTAAAAAAGGCGGAGATGGTATTTTTCTGAAACAGGGTACGGGCTATGTGGGCATTGGTACCAATAACCCCACTCAGGCGCTTGATGTTTCCAATGGAAATATCCTCGTAAAAGGCGAGGGTAATTTTACCACGACTGGTAACGAAGCCTCGGTTTATTTAGGAGATACCAATCATTATATTAAATCTACTTGGGGCAAGGGTGTACAAATTGGCACTTACCTTGGCGGGAATGGAATTTTTCTTCAACAGGGAACCGGCAATGTCGGCATCGGCACTACTTCCCCCAAACAGCCTTTGCATGTGCGTGGTGATGTACGCATAGGGGGTGGGAATGATAAATCCGATTATAACAGCGAGTCCGTTCGTATCGAAGGTAAATCCGGTTCATGGGA
>PFOK01000002.1 GCA_002792495.1 Candidatus Peregrinibacteria bacterium CG_4_10_14_0_2_um_filter_43_11
CATCTTTTAAAGACGTGAATCCGAAAGAATGGTTCGCGCCGTATGTTTGCGTCGCCAAAAAGAATGGTTGGGTTTCCGGTTATCCGGATGGAACCTTCCGTCCGGCGAGCTTTATCAACTTCGCGGAATCCGGCAAAGTGGTCACCAATGCCCTGGCCATTAAGGCCAGCACTACACCGGGGCCCGAATGGTTCGCAGAGCCCGTTGAAGCCATGGCCGAAAAAAAAGCCATTCCTTCCACTGTGCAATTTTTTGACAAAGACATCACTCGCGGGGAAATGGCAGAAATGGTGTGGCGTTTAAAAGCGGATATTACCGACAAAGTCAGTTCAACTTACGAAGAAATCACACAGCCCTTACCTCACATCCAATCCTGCGACGCGCTGAAAGAAAAATTCGACGAATACCAAAGTCGTGTAACCAATATGTATTTGATGAAAGACGCGGAGGTAATGCCCATGGCTCCTTCTTTAACGGAGGCGACAACATCCGCTGCCGCCGATGATTTCTCACAAACCAATCTTCAGGTAGCCGGTGTGGACGAAGCGGATAGCATCAAAAATGACGGGGAGTTCATTTACATGATCAAAAATCAATCGGTACGCGTCATCAAAGCTTATCCGGCGGATGCCCTAAAAGAAATCGCGACCATCGACTACGCGGATACAAATTTCAATCCGCGGGAGCTGTATATCCGTGAGAAGCAACTGGTTGTGATGGGGAGCAGTTCAGAATATTATCCCGGGCCTGTCCCCTTGCAATCTTCGGCAGTCATGCGCATGCCTTATTATTACGGCGGTGGAAAAACGAGGGTTTACCTCTACGACCTCAGTGATCCCTCTTTGCCAAAAGAAACGCGCAAACTCAGCTTTGACGGCAGTTACCAGACATCACGACGGATTGAAAACAGCCTCTATTTGGTTCTGACACAATCACCACATTATTGGAGTTTAGACAAAATCAAACAGGGGGAGGATTTAGTTCCTTCCATGCAGGAAGGCGACAAAGAGCCGGAAAAAATGACGGGTTGTACCGATATCCGTTTCTTTCCCGGGCACATTCAGCCAAGCTACCTGATTGTAGCGGGAATTCCTTTGGATAAACCGGAAGGAGAAGTAAGTCGTGAAGTCCTTCTTGGATCCGGCGAAAATGTTTTTTCATCACGCACCAATCTGTATGTGGCCGCCACAGAATACAATGCCAATTATTACGGCGATTGGGATTGGCATCGTGATAGCACTAAAACGCAGGTGTATAAATTCGCGCTCGAAAATGGCGTCGTTACTTTTAAAGCCCGCGGTAATGTGGCGGGGCGTCCTTTGAATCAATTTTCGATGGACGCCTATATCGATCATTTTCGCATCGCTACGACAATCGATTCATGGGATCCCGAACACCCCTCGGAAAACAACGTATACGTGCTCGACGCGGACATGAACACGGTTGGCTCTATCGAAGGCATCGCCCCCGGGGAGCGCATTTATTCCACTCGGTTTATGGGCAATCGGCTTTATATGGTCACCTTTCGCCAAATTGACCCGTTCTTTGTGATTGATTTAAAAAATCCCACATCGCCTTCCATTTTAGGAAAACTCAAAATTCCGGGAGTGAGTGATTATCTGGAGCCGTACGATGAAAATCACATCATCGGTTTTGGCCTAAACACCGCGGAATCAAAAGACATCAATTTTGTTTGGTATCAGGGGATGAAACTCTCTTTGTACGATGTGACCGACGTCAAAAACCCAAAAGAAGTGTTTGTCGAAAATATCGGCGACCGTGGCACGAGTTCGGAAGTCCTCTCTAGTCACAAAGCGCTCCTTTTTGATAAAACAAAAAATCTCATCGCTTTCCCCATCACTATCAACGAAATTCCGTCCGATAAAAAAACAGCAACGCCGGATTCCGGCGCTTACGGAGAACCGGTTTTTCAGGGGGCTATTATCTATCATCTCAATCTGATCAGCGGCTTTCAGCTTCAGGGGAAAATCACCCATTACACACCCGAGGATCTCCTGAAAGTCGGTTACGGATTTTACAATTACGCCAAAAACATTCAGCGGATTATTTTTATAGGAAAGAACTTTTACACCATTTCACCGGATGTGGTAAAAGCCAGCGCCATAGATGATTTAAAAGAGCTGGGTAGCATCTCTGTTGGGGGCGATCCGTCTTTGCCATAAATACCGCTGAACCCTCTTAAGAAAAATCTTTTCGGAGTAATCCAAGCCTAACGCGGTCGATGAATTTTCCCTGAAAATGATCCTCTTCTTTTAATATCCCTTCTTTTTTGAATCCCGCTTTCTGATATGCCTTCACCGCTCGTGGGTTATTGGCACGCGCTTCAATCCATATTTTATTCAATTGAAATCGGTCAAAAAGATAGTGACAAAGGGTTTGAATGGCGTCGCTGCCATAACCTTTCCCCATATCTTTTTCGCTACCAATAATAATGTCAATTTCCGTTTTCTGATTATGTTCATCGATAGCGTTATAAGCAATCACTCCGACTTTTTCTTCTGCCACCATGATCCAAAAACAATGCCCTGCTTTTGGTTTTCCGGAGTCGAAATAACCTTCGTGCCAATCTCTAAAAAAAGCTTTCTTCGAACGTTTTTCACGCTGTTTGTCATCATACCAAAACAGAGCGCCATCCGATTGTGTGGCTAACGTATAAAAATAATCCTTGTCGGAATCCGTAATGGCCTGAAGTTGTATTTTTTTGCCCTTTAGGTTCATGCAAAAGATTATATCACAAAAACAAATCTCTATTTTAATGGCGGAATGGACGGGACTTGAACCCGCGACCTCCTGCGTGACAGGCAGGCGCTCTAACCAGCTGAGCTACCACTCCATATTTAAAGCGTGGTAATTTTAACCGATGAGTTTGTTTTTGTAAATCAAAAACAAATCAAGAGTCTTAAAATCATTTCGCTTTCATTTTGTATGGTATAATTCTTTTATGAAAAAAAGGTTTATATTTAGTGGATTTTTTCAGTATAGCTAAATCAAAATAAAATGACACAATATCATCACTGTCTATTTTGAAGGAAATAGTGGGCAAAGGGATTTCTTCCCCACCTGCTTCAGGCGGGTCGAAATGACGACCCCCCCCCGTCATTTCGAACGTAGTGAGAAATCCCTTTGACCGAGTGTGATAATGAATGTGAAAAATTCTTTGTACCGGAGCAGAAGGCCAAAAGCCAAGCTGATCAAGTTGCTGTTTGTACCGTCCGTTCATTCAAAAAAGAAATACATTCCCCCGATTCTAACGTGATGTCATCAAACAATGTCGCTTTTGTGTGGTAAGTCAATGTTTTGGCTTGAGGATTTTTAATCGTTTTAGCTGGGCGTGTGATGGGGGAGTAGGAATCGATTTTCACCGTACTTGCGCCAAGTTCTGCACCGGATTTGTCTTTTTCGGTCACCGTCATTTCAAATCCCTCCGGAATGATAATGGAGTCCGTTTTGCCAAATTGCCGTAAGTGATTCACGATTTCCACAAAATCCTCATCCACAAATCCCGAAGTTAAAGTTTCGCTGATGAGCAAATCATAAGGCGTTGGCAACTCAACCGTAGTGGCGTCACATTGAATAAAGTGAGCCTTATCCTTATATCCGAGTTTGCCGATGAGCCCCCGACTGTATTCCAAAGAATGAGGATTATTTTCCAGAAAAAAACATTTCTCGGCCCCCGCAAGAAGGGCATAAACACCCAAAATACCGACGCCGGAACCCGCATCCACGACCATCACCTTATCTTGTTTTTTCTTTAGCGTTTCAACTGCAGTACAAATAGATTTAAAAAACATTTTATTCCGCACATTGTCCCGCGCGCAAAAGAGAGCATCAGAAAGGGGCAATTTGTAACCTTTATCCATTTGTTTTTCCTGGGCAATCAATGTATTGGTCAGATAATTCTGAATCATCCCATTGGCGTCTTCAAAGGCAATCATAAAAAACAAGTTAATGCCATTACAGGATAGCCAAATAATGAATAAGATTCAAAAAATAAATGACATTGGGGTAAACTGGAAGCAAATATAACCATTCTTCCGATGTCTCCTAAAAAAGTGATCGTCAATGATTTGATGCAAAAAAATTACACCTATCTTCTTACGGAGCCGATTGGAAGGCATTTTCATCCTGAGTTCAAGCCCGAACTCACACCGCAACAAATGCTGGAGCTGGGTGTTTTTGGAGGTAAATACATGACGGACTGCTACGATGAATTTCCCGCTTCATGGTACAAAAAAGCCAAGCTATGCCATGAATTTCATGATCCCGCTCTCAACTTTTTTGGAATAAACGCCTCAAAACCCCTCCTCTACTGGCAGCAAAAAGGATGGATTTACCACGAAGATCCCCGCGGGTGGTTTCAATGGTATTGCCGGTACTACATGGGGCGTCGTTGCGCGGATGACGAACGTCAGATCAAACGCTGGAAAGCGATGAAACGTCATGTGGCTCAGCTCAAAATTCATTGTCACCCCAAAGAGCTCACATGTCGCCAAAAACAACGTCAGGCATTACTTCATTGGGCTTACGATAGTCGGGAAATGTGATATTTGGGCAAGGCTACATTAGATTGAAAAATGGGCAGCGCCCCTTCATTCCGAATAATTGTCTCACATCGTCCAATCTTTCTCCCCGCATACAAAAAAGAGTGATTTTGTTTTTATTGTTTTTGGTCTTTTGATGTAACATTATCCGTAAGATAAAATTAAAATTATGTATCTACCATATATGGAAGATGAAAAATTTGTGAAGGAGGTTGAAATCATTTTAAATAAAATCGAATTAACTGCAAATTGTGCAAAAAAACATTGCACAGTAATGTATACTAG
>PFOK01000044.1 GCA_002792495.1 Candidatus Peregrinibacteria bacterium CG_4_10_14_0_2_um_filter_43_11
TGTTTGAATTACATCTAACACTTTACCAAAAACCCTTTTTTCGTTTATACCAAAACAAAATTAGCCCCTCACTCAAAACTTTCTTGGGACACTAGTGAATCTGGAAAGCCCCCAATTTCTTACATCTTGGGCAAATGGATTTCTCCCCGCCTAAGTCGGCTCGAAACGACGATCGGTAGCATGTCATTTCGATGCTCAAAACATTGAGCGGAGAAATCCCTTTGCCTGGAACGTACTCGAGCGAATCCGCCCCCAAAAAGCAAGGTCACCCTAAAAACGAATGACTTTCAAAAATTTTGGCTTCTATTAAATAATCTGCTAAAATAACCCCAAATTAACACTTAAACAAAAACATTATGTCTTGTTGCAATCACAAATGCTGTCATTACTTTTGCCTAATCCTGCTTATTGTAGGAGGCTTGAACTGGGGTCTTGTTGGCCTTGGTGGTCTTTTGGGTAAGGAACTCAACGTGGTTCACATGCTCGTTGGCACCTGGCCTACAGTGGAATGGATCGTTTACCTGCTTGTCGGTTTAGCGGCAGTAGTTAAGCTGATCAAAATGGTGATGTGTCACACAAAATGTTCCTGCGCCCCACAGCAATAGACTTTAAAAAAATTATTCAAAAAATGCCCGAACGAAAGTATCGGCTGTTTTTTGTAACGCTTTTTCATAGGCGTCCGCACTAACCTCAAGGCCGATAGGATCCAATCCGTAAGCACGAAGAGCGTTAAATTCTTTTTGAAGACTATCCACCACCTTTGGGCTGAACTGAGGTTCTGTAAAAACAAGGGTAACCCCATAATCACGGATCAAATCAACCAGCCCTTTAAAATAAACCAAGCTCGGCTCTTTACCGGGAAAGGGTTCAATGGCGGATTTTTTATAGCCCATCAAACCATAACGCCGTAAAAAATAAGAATACGCGTCATGAAAAACAATAAAAGGCTTGAAAGTAACCGCTGCGAATTGATTTTTAATATTTTGATCAAGTGTTTGCAAGCGCGCGACGTAATCGGAAGCATTACGATTATAAATCCCGGCATTTTCAGGAGTAACAGCAGAAAGACGATCCCGAATCCATTTCACCTGCTTGACCGCCAACAAAGGATCAAGCCAAATGTGTGGATCCATTCCGCCATGTTCATGATCATTGTCAGCATCATGCTCTTCCGCCGCCGGATCCAACTCAATGAGACCACCTGATTCTGACAAATCCTCCTGAACGGCATCGCTGGTCACAATAATTTCAAGATTGGGGTTACCGACAGCATCGATCATGTTTTCCGCGAAATGCTCAAGTTCAAGCCCGTTCATCACAAGAACATCCGCGCTAGAAAGCGCGCGCATATCCGAAGGCTTTGGCTCCCACGTGTGTATGCTCACACCGGGGGGAAGAAGATTAATAACATGAGCTTTATCCCCCACCACATTCACGACAAAAGAATAAAGAGGCGGAAACGTGGTTACGATTTGTAATTGTTCATCAGAGACTTGCGAAGGAGTTTGAACCGAACAGGCACTCAAGATAAAGAAGGAAATAATCCCGATAAACGATAATAAAGATTTCTTCATTGTAGTTGTTGAATTAATCTTACGTTTGCCGCCGGAAAAGGATATTCCGATAATTTTTCAAACTCAACCCATTTTCCCTGAGTCGCGGAATTGAGTTTAATGGAACCTGCATCATAATCGGCAGAAAAACAGTGTAAATCCACCTTAAAACACGTATAAGCGTGCTTTATTTTAATAATGGGGTGAATATTTTTGATAGTGACACTGAGTTCCTCTTGAATCTCGCGAGAAAGCGCTTTTTTAGCCGATTCCCCTTTTTCTATTTTTCCTCCAGGGAACTCCCAAAGACCACCCATCAACCCGCGTGAAGGACGCTTTTGTATAAAAACCTTATTGTCCTTTCGAATCACAGCAACGGCAATCTGAAGCGACGTGATTTTTTTCTTCTCTCCGCGATGAGGTAAATCATTCATGGTTCCCGCCTTGAATGATGAACAAAATTTTTGTACAGGACAGAAGCTACAACTCGGATTTTTTGGCTTACAGATAAGCGCTCCAAGCTCCATCATCGCCTGATTGAAATTGCGGGAATCACTCGGCAATAACTCCCCCGCCCTCTTCCACATCCGTTCAATATTTTTAGATTCTTTGGTATTCCCATCAAAATTCAAAAGTCGCGCAATTACACGAATCACATTGACGTCTACTACCGGATACACCTGATTAAAAGCAATACTCGCGATCGCACCCGCCGTATACTTCCCCACTCCAGGCAAATGAAGAATGTCGGAATGGTTTGAGGGAAATTGACCATTAAACTCATTCACAATCATCCGAGCCGCCTTTTGAATATTGCGAACCCGTGAATAATAACCGAGTCCTTCCCATAATTTAAGAAGGACCTGCTCATCCGCCTCCGCCACGGACGTGATAGTGGGCAAAGTTGTCATCCATCGTTCAAAATAGGGCACCATGGTTTTTACTTGAGTTTGCTGGAGCATGATTTCCGAAATCCAAACATGATAGGGGTTGTAAGTGCGTCGCCATGGCAAATCACGTTGACTGATCTCAAACCAATTCAATAAATTCCGACGAATCGCTATGATGTCAGATGACTTGAATCGTTTCATAAAATCGTGGATAATCCGTGTAACATAATAGCATTTTTATTGGTTTATTGTCGTTTCGCTCCTCTGCGCAAAACTACGAGAAGCTTCACTTTTTATTGATTTATTGTTGCAATAAAATAATAAATTAATAAACCAATAAAATATATTCATTCATTATGAATTTTGACAAAAGGCAAATCAAAGCAGAAACCAACCGTCTCCACGAAAAATTACAACACGTAGGCTGGTCCGAAAGCGACTGTGAATTGATCGCGCCACTCACACTGGAGATCAACCAACTAAAAAAAGAAAAAAACGCGATCATTCTGGCGCACTCGTACCAAACTCCCGACGTGATTTATGGAGTTGGTGACTTTGTGGGCGATTCGTACGGACTCAGCAAAAAAGCCGCGGAAACAAAAGCGGATATTATTGTTTTTTGTAGTGTGCATTTCATGGCGGAAACGGCAAAGATATTGAACCCAAAGAAAACCGTCCTTGTGCCCGCGTTAGCCGGCTGTTCGTTATCCGAATCGATCATCCCCGAAGACATTCGCGGACTGCGCAAGAGATACCCGAACGCGGGCGTGATTTGTTATGTAAACACCAGCGCGGCGGTCAAAGCGGAATGTGATGTGTGTTGTACTTCCAGCAACGCGCTCAAGATCATCGAAAAAATGCCGCAAAAAGAAATCATCTTTTTGCCCGATGAGCTCATGGCCAAAAACATGCAGGCACTTACCAAAAAACGGATTATTTCGTGGAAGGGGCGTTGTATAGTGCACGAAAAATTCTCACCAAAAACAGTAGATGAAGTGCGTAAAAATCATCCCAATGCCAAAATTCTGGCACACACAGAGTGCACCCCGGCTGTGATTAAAAAAGTGGATATGGCCGGTGGAACGGAGAATATGATCAGCTACGTAAAACGTTCTAAAGAGCACGAATTCATGTTGATTACCGAATGCGGGCTAGTGGAACGAATGAAAGTGGAATACGCAGACAAAAAAATGGTGGGTAGTTGTTCTCTTTGCCCCTACATGAAACAGATCATGTTAAAAGATGTATTGCAAGCGCTTAAAAATCCAAAAAAAGAGCAAGTGATTGACCTACCGGAAGAAGTCTTAAAGGGAGCCAAAAAATCCCTCACTCGAATGATGAAGATGACGGAAGGATAATCCTCAACACTTATATCAAAGAATCACCCCGGCTCCCAAGCAATATTCCTGATTATAGAAAACTGCAAATTGACCTGCTGCCACACCATGAACCGGTTCTTTAAGAGTAACGTGACCACGATCACCCTCAATTTTTAGCGTACACTCATGAATGCTTTCGCCGTGACGGATTTTGACAAAAAGGTTGGCATCGCCATACCTTTTTGTCATCCCGAGCGGAGTCGAGGGATCCTCCGATGACGACGCAATCCATCTCAATTCCTCCACATCAAATTCACTTTTGTACACTTCTTCCGGCTCATAGCCATTAGAGATATAAACAATATTTTTAGGAATATCTTTATCTACCACAAACCACGGTCCACCGGAAAGATTAAGCCCCTGACGCTGACCGATCGTGTAATGGAAGTAACCAAGATGTTCGCCGATTTTTTTGCCCGTTTCACGCTCCACAAAATCCCCTTTTTGCTCGCCTAAATGATGATGCAAAAAATCGCGGTATTTAAATTTTCCCAAAAAACAAATCCCCTGACTGTCTTTGCGATGTTGATTCGGAAGATCGTATTTCTCCGCCAAAGCGCGCACCTCGGATTTCATCAGGTGACCGATGGGGAACAGTGCTCGGGAAAGCTGTTTTTGATTGAGTCGTGACAAAAAATAAGTTTGATCTTTGATGGGATCCGGCGCTTTTCTGAGAAAAAACTGTCCTTCTTTTTCTTCCGCCTGAGCGTAATGACCCGTAGCCACCTTTTCAAATGAATCGTCGATTTGGTCATAAAACGCGCCAAACTTGATGAACTGATTGCACAAAACGTCCGGATTCGGTGTGCATCCCGCCTTGGATTCTTGAATCGTATATTGAACGATTCTATCCCAATATTCCTTTTGCATGGGGATGATCCTAAGTGGAACACCTATTCTTGAACAAATTTTTTGTACAAAAGAAAGATCCTCTGCCCATGGGCAATCCCCAAGGTGCTGAAGTTCGTCCTCAAGCCAAATTTTAAGGTAAAACGCGGTTAATTCGTACCCCTGTTCATGGAGCAATCGTAAGGCGACAGAACTATCCACTCCCCCTGATGTAAGAACAGCGATTTTCATAAACACAAGATTAAAGATTCAAGATTAAAGATTCAAGATTAAACTCGTGACCTTGTGTCTTCCTCATTCGTCATTCCGTGGTGAACACGGAATCTCACCAAGCAGCTCCATAATTAAATAATTAAGTAACTGAGA
>PFOK01000098.1 GCA_002792495.1 Candidatus Peregrinibacteria bacterium CG_4_10_14_0_2_um_filter_43_11
AATGACGAATGGGATTATACTATTCCAGCTATACAAAGGGCGAGAGATCTCGCGTCGCTACATGAAACATGTTGATTATTTCGTCAGCAATTTTGTTAACAAACGTACACCAATACCGGAATTGAATCCTTTTTGTCTCCAAGCCTTTCCTTTTTCATCCATGTCAATGGATCCGGCAATGTCGAAATGACAAAATTCCGCAGTCGGTTCCCCTTTTTTATCTTTTGGGACAAAACGATGAAGAAAAAGCCCCGCTTTTATCCAGCCCGCGTCACGATCCTGCTCGCCTAAATTGGCCACATCGGCAATGGGGGAATTGCAGTCATCGTATTCCATGTCCCATGGCGAAGCGTGCACGTAATCGCCGGTCACTTTTCCGGCTTCTTCGGTCTCCTTTTTTAGCTCTTCATTGTTGCAAACGATTCCGGTGTAGATTGTTCCCAGTGCGACCACACAGCTTCCGGTTAATGTGGCGATGGTGTAGTAACGATGAACGTCTTTGAAATTGTTTTTTACATAACAAATGGCATCGGCAAGTACCAATCTACCTTCCGCGTCGGTATGCATTATTTCCACTTTTTGCCCATCTCCGGCTGTAAAAATATCATCGGCACGCATGGCGCCGGTTCCCATCATATTTTCCGCCAATCCCATCACAAAATAAGTGGTCTCCTTCAGTTCCAAATTGCCTTTTACAATGTTTAATACCGTTCCTAAAACCGATGCGCTTCCGGCCATATCTTCCTTCATTGATTTCATGTGATTTTGTTTGCCGATCAATCCGCCGGAATCGTAACAAAGCCCCTTGCCGATAAACGCGGTGGCTGTTTTGGTTTTCGTTTTAGGTTCCAGGGTCATTATCAATAATTCCGAATCGTACGCGCTGCCCTGCGAGACAGCATTGATCAATTCGTATTTTTCCAATGCTTTTTTGCTGGCTCTTTCACACTTCACTTTCCATTGTTTTGCCAGTTTCATGATCACTTCCGCGTAAACCGGTGGTGTTAATATGTTGGGTGGTAATGTGCCCAAAACGCGCATCAGATTTTTGCCTTCCGCCATGATCATTCCGCGTTTCAATAGCGCAGCCGCCTCTTTGGATTTTCCGTTTTTATTCACCAAAACCACTTCCGGTGCCGGTGTTTTTTTGGGGTTTGATTTCAGCATTTCCGGATTCAACGCGGCAACATGAATGCCGATCGCTCCGTCTTCCCACCATTCTGTTGGTGAAAAAATAGCGATTTTTTTCGGCTTTCCCCCTAGCGCGCTCAAATAGGTTTTTCCAAAAAAACGACGCATGGTTCGTGATGTCATTTTTTTCTGTTCGCCCAATCCAATCAGGTGAATGCGTTTATTTTGATGAATGATTTCGGTTGATTCTTCTTTTTTACCTGAAAATTTTACTTTTTTTAAAAAGGGGAATTCCTTTTGTATAAACTTTTCTTCTCCTTCAAAAAGCGGGATATAAATCAGGTCGTATTTTTTGCTGTGAGTGTCCGTGCTTATTTTGGGGAGATTCTGATTTTTTGGCTCGAGTAATCGGAGTATTTCGTTGGTGTTCATATTTTTTGTTTATTAATAAGACTTGTTTTAAGATACCAAAAAAACATGGATGAGACAATTGAGGTTTACTATTTTTTATTTATTTCATCATCGGACAACTCACGGGTTGTCCTTACGGCTGATTGGAGTGCGTCATTATTTGTTTCATTATCGGACAACTCACGAGTTGTCCTTACAGGTGGTTGGACATGATACAGTTCGTTCGGATGAGATGGGTGGATGTGACGAAAATCGTTCGTAGTTCCGGGTTGGATGTCATGAATTGCGTTCGCGTGTGTAATTGTTGTGGTTTTTTGTTACAATCATTTCATATGGAAAAAACAGCGATTCAAATCGTCAAAACACTTCAAAATGCCGGTCACATGGCGTATTTTGCGGGAGGTTCGGTGCGCGATTTTTTGATGGAGCGTGAGCCGGTTGATTATGATATCGCAACTTCTGCCACGCCCGACGAAATTGAACACTTGCTCGAAAAAACCATTCCCATTGGCAGGCAGTTCGGCGTGATGCTCGCGGTGGTGAATGGGCATCATTTTGAAATCGCGACCTTCCGTTCGGATAGCGGGTATTCCGATGGGCGTCGGCCGGATGCCGTTACGTTCACTTCCGCCGAAGAGGATGCCGTACGACGTGATTTTACGATCAATGGCCTTTTTTATGACCCTCTCACAAAAAAAGTTCTGGATTTTGTCGACGGACAGAAAGACATTCAAAACAAGGTCATTCGTTTTATCGGTGAACCGCATGAACGTATTAAAGAGGATCATCTTCGCCTGCTTCGCGCCGTACGGTTTAAAAATAATCTCGAATTTCAGTACGATCCCGCCACCGAAATCGCTTTGGAGGAATTGGGGGGTTTGGTCAACGATATTTCCGGCGAACGTTTGTCTGATGAACTGACTAAGATGTTACTTGATCCCCATCGTGCCCATAGCATTCGTGAGCTTGATAAAATCGGTATTTTGCAACATATTCTTCCCGAGCTCACGCTCTGTAAAAATGTTAAACAGCCTTACCAATATCATCAGGAGGGAGATGTGTTTACACACATTCTTAAATCCCTCCACGACATGCCGAACGAATGGGCGAGCAAGGCACTCGTTTGGGCCGTTTTTCTTCATGATATTGGCAAGCCGATGACCTTTGATCAGGAGTCGGATCGCATTCATTTTGATGGGCACGCGGAGCTTTCTGCCAAAATGGCCCAAAAGATTTGTCGTCGTCTAAAACTTCCAAAATCCGATACCACTAAAATCACTTGGCTCATTGGACATCATATGACGGTTGGTTCTATACCGGATATGCGTCGTGCTCATCAGATCGGTTTTTTTTGGCATCCCTGGTTTCCGGATCTCATGCATCTTCACTATTGCGATGAGCACGGTTCTTTGCCCATCGATCTCAGTTTGTATAAAAAAATCATGACGCTTTATCACGACTTTACAGCGATGAAACTTTTGGAATCGCATTATACACCTCTTCTTACCGGTGATGATTTAATGAAAGAATTCAGCCTAAAACCGGGGTCAAAAATCAAGAAAATTCTTGAGGCCTTGCGCGAAGCACAGATTGAACATGAGGTGAAAACAAAATCGGAGGCAATCGCGTTCGCAAAAAAAATGATTGGCACATGACCATATAGCCGAGTCACTATAAAACAGCATAAAGATGAGATTCCGCATCAAGCCTGCCTGCCGGCAAAGGCAGGTGCGGAATGACGATCGGGGATATGTCTTTTTGTCATTCAGCCCAGTCACTTAGTCAAAGGGATTTCTCTCTGCGTTCGAAATGACGATTGGGGGGGTGCGGAATGAGGTGGGAATGAGTATCCATCAGTCCGATCAGTCCGATCAGTTCTTTTGTCATTCATCCCAGTCACTTAGTCAAATGGATTCCGCATCGGGGTGCGGAATGACGATTGGGGGTGTGTGTGCGGAATGAGGTGGGAATGAGTATCCATCAGTCCGATCAGTCCGATCAGTTCTTTTGTCATTCATCCCAACGATATAGCCATGAGCCTATTGAGTTTTTATCGGTCGGTTTTTGAATGTGCTTTTTTCGTTTTTTACAATCACTTTGATTGAATAATTTCCCTTTTTCTGTTGTTTTTCGGGTATTTCTTTTTCTGAATTTCGTTCGATTTTTGCTCCCAATTGTTTCAATTTTTCGTCCAAGCCTTCGTATCCGCGATCGATGTAATAGATGTTGCTCACTTCACTTTTTCCTTCCGCGGCGAGGGCGGCCAAAACAATGGCGGCGCCGGCTCGAATGTCACAACTGTTCACATTTGCTCCTTTCAGTTGAATCGGGCCGTCGATTTCCGCCTGATACGGATTGAGCATTTTGAACGCGGCCTGCATTCGGGCGAGTTCGTATAAATACTGTAATCTTCCGTCAAATAATGTTTCAAAAATAAAACTGGTCCCCTGTGCTTGGGTCAACAAAATCGCGAATGGCGCCTGTAAATCCGTTGGAAAGCTCGGAAAAACGGCGGTTTGTAATCGTGTCGCCTTTAAGGCGCGAGAAGGGAATACATGCACACTGTCTTTTTTCAATTCAAATTTTACTCCCACCTCCGTCAGTTTTTGCCAAAAAATATCCAGATGATGCGGGTCAATACCACACACTTCCACATCGCCTTTAGTGATCGCGGCCGCCAATACCAGAGTGCCCGCTTCCAAATAATCCGATATGATCCGATGCTCGGTTCCATGCAGTTTTTCTACCCCTCTAATGGTGATTGTGTGTGTGCCAACTCCTTCAATTTTAGCCCCCATCGCGTTCAAAAAATGGCACAAATCCTGTACGTGCGGTTCGCAGGCCGCTAGCCTAATTGTTGTTTCGCCTTTTGCCAAAACCGCTGTCATGATGGCGTTTTCGGTAGCGGTCACGCTGGCTTCTGTCATGGTGAAATCCGCCCCTTTGAGCGCGCCACTTTTTAAATGTAAAGAGTCTTGGTCTTTTAGTACTTTTACACCAAATGCTTTGAGCGCGAACAAATGCGCGTCTACCGGTCGTTTTCCCAGTACACATCCCCCCGGAAATGCCATGCGCGCTTCTTTGTTTCTTATTAATAATGGCGCTACAAATAAAATGGATGCTCTCAATTTGCTCACTAGATCGTGATTGAGTTCAATGTTTTTTACATTTTTGGCATGAATTTTAAGCACGCCACCCTTTCGTGTTGTTTCTACCCCAATAAATTTTAAGATATGTTCCACTGTTTTGATGTCTTCAATGTCCGGAACATTGGTCAAAATAACTTCCTCATTTGTTAATAGGGCTGCTGCAATAATAGGCAACGCCGCATTTTTAGAGCCACTCACACTAACCTTCCCTTTTAGGGGGTGACCGCCAATGATGGTGAAGGTGTCCGTATTCATATATGTGAATTATATAATGTTCTTTACAATAAGTAAAATAAATGCTATAATTTTAGAATACAAATAAACAAAAATCTCACGTGCAGACGGTATTATACACATCAATATTGCTCGCGGCAACCCTCATATGGGGGTTTCTCTTCTATAAAAAGGACTATCATCCTCAGCCTCTTCGCATCATTGTTCAGGTTTTTGTCATTGGCCTTTTTTCGATGGTTCCGGTGTTTGCCTATAAATTCATTTATCAGCATTATTTACCGTTATTATCCGAATACGAAATTTTTCGCCCTTTGCTCACTCAGCCCCTTTTGATTGGGCTTGGTTATTTTTTGTTCAATCTCGTCCTCCTCACCACTTTGCTTTTTACATTGAGCAGTCTCATGACTCTCATTCTGACCGTTTTTAAGCACGACACATTGATCAATATTAAACGGGCTCTTAAAGAGGAGTCTTTGGATTTCGTTGCCACTAGTATGATGATTGGTGGATTGATTTATGTCGAAGTTTTTTTGCAATCCGTTTTTAATATTCAAATCATCCACACGGTTTTGGGAACAATTTTGTTTTTGGGTATTATCGAAGAATACATCAAGCATCTGATCGTTCGTTTGACCGATGATAAAAAACTGCGGGATATTGATGACGCGATCACGTTGAGTGTGATGGTGGGGTTGGCTTTTGCGCTGATTGAAACAATTGTTTATGCCATCAGTACAGGTGATTTCGCGTTGATCATTTACCGTTCTTTTCTCAGCTTGCCTATTCATCTTATCGCCTCGGGAATATTTGGTTATTACTACGGTTTGGCTCATTTCGCGAAACCTATCGTTAAAACCGAGGGGGGGGGCGACAAAATTTATCATTCCGGGTGGTTGCCAAAAATTTTAAAATGCCGACGTTCCACCTTATACGCGGATGGCAAAATGACGGAAGGCCTTTTCTTCGCCAGCCTTTTTCATGCCGTTACCAATGTTTTGTTCGAGATCAACCTCACCTTTTTGGTGGTTCCTATCGTTGTACTGGGGTTGGTTGTTTTGAATCACTTGTATAAAATGGCCCGAACGGAATGGAAGGCAATTAGAGCGTAGGTCAGATACAAAAGTTCACAGTGCGGCAGTTCACAGTGCGACAGTGAACAGTGCGGCAGTTCACAGTGCGACAGTGAACAGTGCGACAGTGAACAGTGCGACAGTGAACAGTGCGACAGTTCACAGTGCGACAGTTCACAGTGCGACAGTGAACAGTGCTCAGTAATTAAAATATTATTTATTTTTCCATTCTTCCTCCTGTCGACAGAGCAATGCCTTGGCTTTTTCCGGTTGTTTCATGATCACTTTTACCAATTTTTCCATCCGTACACGGTTTTGGGAACCTTTTACCAGAATCAAATCGCCGGGTTCAATTTTGGTTTTTAAAAAATGGCCTGCTTCCTCTGAATCAAAAAAGGTATAGATTTTATTTTCCGAAATTCCGGCATCTGTAATCGCTTTTTTTAACGTTGTCGCCTCCGGGCCAACAAAAATAAATAAATCGCCCACATTCGCTGCCCGTTTTCCAATCGTCAAGTGGGCGTCTTTGCTCATTTCCCCCAATTCGTTCATTGTTCCCAGCGCCACGATCTTTCGTTCCGCTTGTAGCCCTTCCATCAATTCCAAAGCGGCCTCCACGGTTTTTGGGGAAGCGTTGTAAGAACTGTCTATAATGTGGCTATCATTCATTCCCGGGATAGGGTTCATTCGTCCCGGTGGTAATTTAAAATCCGTTAATGCTTCGGCACATTGTTCCAAACTCAATCCCAATTCCAGTCCTACCGCGATTGCCGGCAAAAGCACATGGATTTGAAATGCCCCCAAAACCGGTACCCGAAAATTTTGCTCCCGCCCTTTAAAATGAACAGTGAATCGGATGCTTTTTTCAGTCATGACTATATCCGAAGCCCTTAACTCCGCTGATGTTTTTGTTCCAAACGTCACCCGTTTCCCCCCCGTCTTCATTTCGGCAACCAATACATCATCTTCATTCACAATGGCAGTGTCTGTCGCACGTAAATGTGCGATTAATTGATTTTTTTCTTTCGCGATTTCGTGGACATTTTTGAATTGCCCCTTGCCCAAATGAACGGGGGCGATTCCGGTGATTATTCCTATTTTTGGCGGCGCGATTTTAACGAGTTTCTTAATGTCACCGGGGCAGTCGGCACCCATTTCTAAAATGATTTTTTGATAGGGATTTTTTTTCTCAAAAAATACGTGTTTCAAAATTTTGAACCACTTTACGATCGAAGAAAATCCTGATTCTTCCTCTTGTAGAATCGCCAAGCTCATTCCTATTTCCGTATTGAATCCTTCCGGACTCGAATAAACATCAAAGTGTTTTTTGAGAAGTGTATAAATCGCCTGCCTTGTGCTACTTTTACCCATACTTCCGGTAATCGCGATCACCTGCACGCGGTGTTTTTTTAAAAACCGTTTTGCTTTCCATTTTAAAATCGCTGTGATGAGGATTCGGAAAATTGTTTTCATTGTTTCAATTAGGAAGCGCATTGAGTGTACTGAAAAAGGGGAAGAAATTCAATCAAATGCGATTCATATAATTATCCGAATGAGTTTGCGCTGAAGGCCAGCACAGCTACCCTCCGGCGCAGGAAGGCCAGCACCTGTCCGTCGCACAGCTATGGCAGGCAGGTAGCTACCCTCCGGCGCAGATTATCCGAATGAGTTTGCACCGAAGGCCAGCACAGCTACCCTCCGGCGCAGAATGTACCACCCCTGCGCCCCTCCTAAAAGGAGGGGTAATTGAAGAAATAGCACTCCTCAAAGTGTGAGTAAATTCTTTTAATCCTGAGGGGGAATTATTGTAATGATTTACTTTTCTTCCGGTGCTACAATTTAATCAATCTAACAAAAATCAAAATGAATTCCTCCGTTGTTTTATTGCTCATTATCGTCGGGTTGCTTTGGCTCATTATCAAGGCCTCCGGTTATTTTGTAGTGTCCGCTTCACACATCGCGCGGTACTTCGGTATATCCGAATTGATTGTGGGATTGACCATTGTTGCCATTGGAACGTCCGCGCCGGAATTTGTGGTTTCTACCCTTGCCGCGGCAAAGGGGCAGGGCGCCCTTTCCCTTTCCAACATCGTAGGATCCAATATCTTTGTTTTGGGTTTCACTCTGGGTTTCATCGGTATTTTTTCCAGCCCTAAAACAAATCGGACCATGATTTATCGTGATTGTGGTATTTTGCTTTTGGCCACTTTTTTATTGTACGTTTTTCTGCTCGATGGTGTGATGGCACGATGGGAAGGGGCTACGCTTTTGGGGGTTCTGGCGTTGTGGTTTGTTCTTCTTTTTAAGGTGAAGGAGGATGTCTCAATCGATGTCATAGATGATCAAAAATCCGCTTCGTTTAAAGAGTTCGCGATTTTGATTGGCTCCCTTGCCACCATCTTGATTTCCGGCAATTTTTTGGTCGATACTTCGGTTGCCTTCGCGCAATTGATGGGTGTTTCGGAATGGATGATCGGTGTGACCATCATTGCCATCGGTACTTCTTTGCCGGAATTTGTCACTTCAGTCGTAGCCATGATGAAAAAGAAGATGGATATGTCTATCGGAGGACTTATCGGTAGTGGAATTTTCAATATCGCGGGGATTCTGGGCACTTCTTCTCTTATCCGTCCCATTATTCCCGGACCAGTGGCAGAAAATAGCGTTTTTTTACTCTTAGTCACCATGGTGATTATGACTATTTTTTTGGCAACTGGCAGGCATTTGAAGCGTTGGGAAGCCAGTGTTTTGCTGATTATTGCTATCGTTCGTGTGATTTTGGATGTAATGGCAGGGTAATTCCGATTACAAGATTTAAGATTCCAAAATTACAAGATTATTTCTATGTTCGACTATATCCTGCGCTGTGAAATGATATTGACATTCGTGCAATGCCACTTTAAAGTACAACCAATAAAGTTTGCCCGCATGAAAATCATTTTTGTCGTTCGTTGGCTCATTAAACCAATCTCGTTCTGAGGTGACTTTTTTGTTAAAGAATTATACTAAAAGCACCTTGGAAATGAGACCAGGGCGGTTTTTTAAAATCGAATGTGCTATTGACAAATAGTTAAAAAACTTATATAATTATTTATCAACCCTTCATCTATATATGTCTAGCTATAAAGCAGCAAAAAACAGATTACCGTTACCAATTGAAGGCGCCATGCTTAAAGCATGTGACAAACCTGCCCGTGCCGCTTTAGAGGCTGTATTGAAAGTAGGATTCGATGGAGAAGACATGGGTATGTTAAGAATATGTCAATTCCCCCAAGAGGTAGAGGGTTTATTGAACGATGATCGAGATCGGGTTAGGAGGGCATTGGCATTAACAAAGAGGAAACATTATTTTTAAATTAGTATTTGGCTGAGGTTAAGAATAGCAATGTGCGCTTTGGGATTGAAATTATGATGAGCTAGGTGTTTTATTGACAATTTATATAAAATAAGTTATAAATATATAACATTACAAATACTCTAATTCATGGAGCCAATTATTCACTTTCATAGAGTCCATTTTTCTTTTCATTCATTTGTTGTTTTTAAGAATCCTGATAGATCTTTTTATCGGTATGCTGTAATGGGCAATCGCCCGGATTCCCCTCTCGCTATTTTTGATCCGAATACGGGAAGAGAAAAAGACATGGTCGATCCATACACACATGTCGCGTTTAAGATACAACACAACACACAGTATGTGTTCATGGTGAGAGAGTTATTGCCCCGTATTCGTTATTATGTGGGCCACTATCTTCATGAGCTTCCTGATTTATCTACGTTTCCTGAGCCGGAATTTGACGCCTGGGTTAACGTGGTTAGAGAGAAAATATTGGGTGATTTATATCATTTTCCTTTTTTGGAAAAATTTGTTCCGGAGCGAAGGGCAGAAGAATTTTCCAAATTGGGGAATGAGGTTAATACACTTATTGAAGAAACTATTCGTGATTACTTTCCTGCTTATCATGATGTTTTGGGTATTAATAATGAGGTTAAGGCTACCAATGATCCGGCACGATTGTTATTAATGGCTATTGATTCGAATTTAAATCCTGTCGTTCGTCATGAGTCGAAACGGAAGTTATTATTGATGGAGATCATGGGTTTCCGATTAGAAATGATGGGACGATTGAAGTCAGATGCTCATGGCGCATGTCCTAGGGGCGCATCTAATACGGTTGGTCAGGAGGATTCATTGTCTTCTATGATGAAATTTTTGAATGCACGTATGAATGTGGTTCCTGAAGGTAAAAAAACGGGTCATGTTGAAACTATGTATTTAGTCTCAGGACACGATTTAAAAAATGGGAAGAAAACTATGGAAGCCTCCTTTCAGCCCACATTGCCTTCTCAGATAAAGGCCTCCAGAGCTGTTACTCCCTTGCGTGTCCGTGCTATGAATATTCGTAGTGATAAAGGTGATTCACGAACCGTTCGTTGTCTTCAGGATCTTCGCACAAAAGGAGTTTTTGAGAGTGTTTTAAAAACTCTTCGCAAAGGCACTGATCCGGGCCAACAAGATGCTGATTATAATGGTATTCGTATGGTTTTTGAGACCGCGAAAGACTGCGATGATTTTGTAACTACTTTTTTCGGGGAATTGAAGGATTATATGGTCTTGCGCATACAAGAGAGACTAAGGGGTTACCCCTCAGACCCCTATCTGTTACAACGATTGGAGAATATTAATACTACTTTTAACATTGTGAATGAAGATAATACTTTGGATGGTACTCAGGTATTTATAGGTGGTTCCGCGGGCAGTTCTTCGGATTTAAAAACCAGAAAAATTGTTTTCAGTTTGATTGATTTAGATGGTAAAAAACATACTTATGAATTTCAGATGTTTTTGCCGGATGGTTATGCCGATTATTTGTATCGTGACGGTGTTGCCTGGGAAACATATAAGCAAAATCGTTTTTTTGAAGGAGGGCTTGATGAATTGTTGTTTCCTTCTGTTGTTTACCCCGAAGTGGATCATAAACAGGCACATCTTTCCGCTATACAAAATTCTAAAAGATCCGTATG
The DNA here is from genome assembly GCA_002792495.1 of Candidatus Peregrinibacteria bacterium CG_4_10_14_0_2_um_filter_43_11. Taxonomy (GTDB): domain Bacteria; phylum Patescibacteriota; class Gracilibacteria; order UM-FILTER-43-11; family UM-FILTER-43-11; genus UM-FILTER-43-11. The sequence continues at coordinate 11,021 of PFOK01000098.1, forward strand.
GGAAAAGGGTCAGGTGGTCATGAGAAGGAATGGAAAAACCCGAAAAGGAGGAAGAAAATCAGCTGTATCCGGGTAGAAGCGCATTTCACCCCAACATTTTCCCCACTCCAAATAGTCCCGGTAGTACCATTGAAAACAAAAAAGCCATTTGCGCTTCGGGGGTGATCGGTTTTTTCGGTGTCTCCGTTTCATTTGTTCCATCTGCCTGGTGGATTGTTATCAGTTCGTTTGTTTGGTGAGTTTGCCGCAACTGAATCTCCAAAAACGCGTTGATGTCCACTAGCTTTTTCATAGCCTTGATATCCATACCACTTGCCGCGTAAGAAACCGGTATTATTTTTTTATTTTCCAATTCCATGTATATCGTTTTTTCCTCCTCTTGTATCGACTGAATGATGCCACTGATGTGGCTGTTCGCAAGTTCCTGTTTAAATAGAATCGTTTCGCGGCCGAATTTTGGCGTAGGGAGTTTTTTCTTCTTCGCGGCAGTTCCACTTTTTTGTGTGGTGGTAATACGTTTTTTGGGTTGCCAGTCACCGCCTAAATGGGTGAATAGTTCATTTTTATGTGTTTTTTCATAACACACCTGATCCATCAATTCTCCATTTTGATCTATCAAAGAAGCGCAGTCATTGCTGTTATTTAAATTGATCTTTGTCTCCGTCTTGCGAAACGTGCGCATGGCGCCCGGAGCGATTTGACCTCCTTTGATCCCGAACGGCTTGGAGCCTTTTTCCAAGTCATCATCCAGTCGCCATCCATCCAGGCATATGGGGGTTTTACCCGTATTGATCAGCCGTATGAATTCAATCGTTTCCCCTTGCTGGTTGTTGGGGAGAATCGCGTCGATTTTGAGATCGGTGGAAATGCATAGACGATATTTTTCATCTTCATTATCGGACGCGAGATCTCGCGTCCCTACGGGGGATGGGTCATTCATGATTAAAATGTCATATTCATCTTCATCCGGGATAGAATCGACATTCTCGTCTTCGGGGGTGATCACTTTTTCCATATCTTCTATCTCCTCTTTGGATTGCAATTGTCCTTTTTCGATCATGGTTTTTATATCTTCATTCACCCATAAGCCCACCTTATTTTCTTTCGCGATGTTTTCCAAATTCACAAACGTGTCTTTGTATTTAAACGGAAAGCGGGTGTACGCGTAACCGTATCCCTTTTCAACCATCTCCGCGTTGATGAATGTATTGTTAAGGTAAATGTAGGCCAAAATACGGCCGTATTTATCCAGCTTATCCTGATCGAATTCAAGTGTTATTGTTTGCTCCGTTAGTCGGCCTTTAAGGTAGTCGCTCGCCTGTTTTCCGAAATATTCCACCGGTTTAAACGGATGCACTGTTTCGGGTGTGTCTATTCCAAGCAAACGTACCGTCATTGGGTTTTCAAATAATTCAATCACTACTGTATCCCCATCGATCACGCGCAGTACCTTCACCGTCATTCCGTCCTCCAAGCTGGATGTTTTAATAATCCATTGCGCGTTTGCCGCCGTTTTCCATTTCACCTCATCAATCGTTTTTCCCGCGGGGTCCAACAAGCTCAATGATTCATCTTTATTGTTCAGATTCAGTTTAAACACCGTTTGGTCGAACGTGTGATTTTGTTTTTCTTTCAGAATGAATTGGGTAAAAACGTATTGTCCCCCCTGACTGTCTTTCAACGACCATCCTTCCAAATCCACCGATTGGTTCAAATGATTTTTTAGCACGACTTTTTCTTTACCCTTATCCGTTCCTTCCGGGTTGGGGAGTACCCGTTCAATCATCACATCCCCTTTGTTGTATTGTTTGGCGGGCGCGGGAAAAACGTTTGGCGCGTTTCGGGTTACAAAAGAGGTCCACTCAAACCCTCCCTGAGTGTTTTTGGCATACGTCCACCCCTCTTTGGCTTCTTTGTAATGAACGGTCTCTTTCGGGGTTTTATCCGGTGCCAATAATCGCACATCATCTTCCGTGTTTTTGAATGAAAGTTTCAGATCCGGATCCATGAACACCAGGTATCCTTCCCACGGCAAGTGAGTGCCTTCCGGCAGTTTAAAAGGGTTGCTTCCTCCTTCCCCATCATCCAAATACCACCCCGAAAGATCAATCGTTTTGTTGGTCGGATTAAAAAGTTCGACCCATTCCCCTTCACTGTCTTTTCCTTCGGGGTTCACCATCACCTCATTGATCAATTCATAGTTGGGGTAGCTTTTTATGATCGGAATATCACTTCCGCCCCCCGTTGCCATGGCAAGCATTTTTGCCGCAAACGTTTTTCCCTGTGCCGGAATGACCTGAACAGTGATTTCCGTCGAGGCTTGCAAGCCCCATCCATCCGTTATGGTTAGAGTGATTTTTTTGAGTCCTTCTGTCCCGTACGTGTGTTTGCCGGGGTTCTTTTTTTCTTCCATCACACCGTCACCAAAATCCCATAGGTAAGTCATTTCATCTCCATCCGGATCCACGCTTTCTTCCCCGGTTGGGTTGACCCCCATGTATTTGGAATCGCTTTGCAGGGTGATTACGGGAATCGGTGGACGGTTTATTTCTACGTTTTTTCCCCATGGGGTTGGATGATTGAATGGAATCCACTCTTCCGGATTTTCCGGATTTCTCCCCTGAGATCGCCCTTCCGCTTCCGGTGCGTAAAAATAAGCATCAATGAGTGTGCCGGTATCATCAAAAAGCTGAACTCCATCCCCCAAATTTCCCAGGCTAATCCCTGTTTCCGTTGAATACAACACCATGAATTCGTCGGGGCTTATAACATAATCCTGATCCTCGTTGAGAAAATAATAGGATTTGTCGTCTTCAAGGTTTTCATCGTCCAATTCCCAGCCCTGTAAATCGACTTCCTCATCTCCCGCATTCCACAATTCGATAAATTCATTTTCCGCTTCCTTGCGTTTAGGATCCGGAAGGATTTCATTGATCCATATCATTGGTTTGGGCGTTATCCACAATTCTTCTCCTGCGCTTTCGTTTTCCCATTCGTTCACGGTGGTGATTTTGAACGCGGTTTCGTTTTCGATGAAAAAATCATTTATTGTCCATTGTTTGTTATTTGTGGACACAAGATCTTGTGTCCCTACGTTGGGTATATCGGATACATTATCTTCCATTTCATTATCGGACACCACATGTGGTGTCCCTACGTTTTCATCATTGGACAACTCGCGAGTTGTCCCTGCGGGGATCGTCCCTACGGGGATTATTTCTATTAAATTCCATCCATCGCCTATTGCATTCAATTGATATAAATTCAAAAAAGAGGGCTGTGGTTCCGGATCGATCCACTTTAAAATCAAATTATTTCCACTCCATTCATATCCAAAATCCGTCACTTCATTCGGTGGCGCGTATTGACTGTTCAGCGCGTTCGGAGTGGCGAAGGTGTGCTCCAACCCTTCTTTTAAATTGGTTTGTTCCGCGCATTGTTCCCAACTTTCTTCCAAATCCCCTTCGGTGATTGGCAATTTGCGTTCGTAAGAGCGGAATATTCCTTCCTCTTTTTTTATTTCTATCTCTGCTTCATCTGCCAACTGCTCCTGTGCGTCGCGTAACCGGATATGGATATTTCCCTTCGGAAATTCCAATGATGATTTATTGATTTGCGGTTTTACTTCCAACGCGGATGAACTGCTGTTGGTGTAATGCGAAATCACAAAAGTTCCTCCGGGTTGAATGGCGTGATAATCATCCGTGACGACATTAATCCATTTTCCTCCGGAGGTCACCCCCGAAATCTGCCACCCTTCCAACAACATTTCTTCGTCTCCCGGGTTATACAATTCTACAAAAACATCCTTTTCCGGGTTCACTTCCGATCCCGTCATCACTTCACTGATGATTAATCGGCGGGTGGGGGGTGTTTCATTATTTTCCGTTTCGTCATCCAGGGACGCAAGATCTTGCGTCCCTACGGGGGGTTCGGATGTGTCATCGTTTAATTCATTGTCATCCGATACATCACCATTTAATTCGTTATTGTCGGGAGACGCAATATTTTGCGTCTCTACAGGGGGTTCGGATGTATCTTCATCTATTTCGTCATCCGGGGACGCAATATTTTGCGTCTCTACAGGGGGTTCGGATGTGTCATCGTTTAATTCATTGTCATCCGATACATCACCATTTAATTCGTTATTGTCGGGAGACGCAATATTTTGCGTCTCTACTTCACAACTATTCCGTTGTCCGGGCGTTCCGTTGATGGAGCTTCCATCCGTGTCCATTCCGTTTCGTGTAATGCCGTCATTGGTATACCAATCGTCACTGTCGCGTTCCATGGTCGATTTATTTTCGTTATTTCCCGCATGCCATGTCTCCACTTGATCGATTATTTCTCCGTTATCGTTGATTAAAAACAGGCTTTCGTCATTATTTTTCAGCGCGCCGGTATAAATCTGATTCGCGGGCACATCCGTTAGGGTCGTGTCGTCCGTCCGTTCCAACAAAAAATAACCCTCAGGTTCAATAGCCCCCGAAAGATTGATGATTAATTTTTCATCTTTATTTTTAATCTGCCATCCTGTTAAATCAATCGTTTCACCTGTTGTATTTTTCAATTCCATCCATTCGTCATTTGCGGATGCCGATGTTCCCATCCAGGCGATTTCGGAAAAAATCACAGACGGTGTATCCGCCATTCCCAACAGGGGAATTGCCAATATCAGTGTTATCGCGCTCAGTATAAAACGCTTTTTCATATCCCGTGGGGGAGGGGATGGTTACTTTTTAAATATTTTTTGGAGCACGAATTTTTAAAACATACGAATTTTCCCAAAGAGCCCGATGGAGATAAATATTTATCAGGAGGCAACTTTGGGGAAACCGTAATGAAAAACAGGGTGTGTGTCGGAAGGGCGGTTAACAAGGTAAATGATTCTAGCATTTATATATAATCCTGTCAATAGATTATCTCTGGGCTATTCACCGGGATCAAAACGTTCAACGGAACAGCCGCAATCGATGAATTTTTTCATGCATCACTCTTGCCTCTTTTCTTTTTACTATTCAGAAATATTTGAACGTTTTTTATTGTATTTTTGTACTGTTTGGGCGATGGAATATTCTTCCCCAAAAGTTTTTGATTGTGTTATTCTGTGTTCCGTTTTAAAAACATTTTTTACATGGCCGATTTCCCCTTCGTCAATCTTCATGTTCATACTTATTATTCTATTTTGGATGGGTTGGCCGCACCCGAGGCTTATGTAAAAAAAGCGGTTAAACAAGGGTCTCCGGCAATCGCGATTACCGACCATGGTGTGATGGGGGGCGCGATCGATTTTTACAAAGCCTGCAAAAAACATTCCATAAAACCCATTTTGGGGTGTGAAGTTTACATCGCCTTCAATCAGCTGACTGACAAGCGTCACCAAATCGACAACAAACGCACTCACTGTGTGCTTTTGGCCGAAAATCGGGAAGGGTATGAAAACCTCTTAAAGCTCGTCACTGTCGCTCATTTAGAAGGGTATTATTACAAACCGCGTGTGGACTGGGATTTGCTTCGCAAGCACAGTACAGGGCTCATCGCTTTGTCCGCCTGTTTGCAGGGTGATATTCCTCAGGCCATTTTGAATCATGATGACAATCTCGTTAAAGAGTTGATCGATCGTTTTCATGGAATTTTTGGGAAGAACAACTTCTTTTTAGAGCTTCAGGATCATCCCACTTTGCCTCAACAAAAAATTGTGAATGATCAATTGATCGAAATTGCCAAAAAACATGATATTCCTCTTGTGGTCACACAAGACAGTCACTACCCGAGTCCCGAGGATAACGAGGCTCAGGATATTATGATTTGTATTCAAACCGGTAAAAACCGTAGCGATACCAATCGTATGTCGATGATGAACGCGGATTATTCCATGCGTGATCCGCAGGAGCTCTATACCGCTTTTAGTCATGCTCCCGACGCTCTCGAAAACACCCTAAAAATCGCTGAGCGATGCAATGTTTCGTTCGATTTTGGCACCAACCATATTCCCTCCTTTCCCGTTCCGGATCAAAAAGATCCGGCTGAATATCTACGTGATCTTTGTTATAGAGGAACGCTTGAAAAATACAAAATTCGGAACGATCAATTGAAAAAAAATGATGAAAAATATGTTTCCGAAGACAATGCTATTCAAACCATTTTTGATCGTCTGGATTATGAGCTCCGGGTGATTACGGACATGGGATTTGTCGGTTACTTTTTGATCGTTTGGGATTTTGTGAAATGGGCCAAAGATCATGAAATTGTTGTGGGGCCGGGTCGTGGTTCCGCCGCCGGAGCGCTTGTTGCTTATTCTTTGGATATTACGGAGGTTGACCCCTTAAAATACGATCTCCTTTTTGAACGCTTTTTGAATCCGGCTCGTATCTCCATGCCGGATATCGATATGGATTTCGCGGATAACCGTCGTGATGAAGTGATTGAATATGTCACTCAAAAATACGGCCGCGATCGTGTCGCGCAGATTTGCACGTTCGGGACCTTGGCCGCTCGTGCGGCCGTAAAAGATGTCGGTCGTACTTTGGGCGTTCCCTTTGTCGAGATGAATGAGTTCGCAAAGCTCATTCCCGAAAAACCCGGAACCACTTTGAATGAGGCGTTGGAACAGTCTCCCGAACTTCGGGCCGCGATTGAGCAATCGGATATTTTTCAGCAGGTTATCGAGAACGCGTTAAAACTCGAAGGCGCCATTCGTCATGTTTCCGTTCATGCCTGCGCGGTGGTGATTGCGGATGAGCCTCTCACCCAATACACCGCGCTTCAGCATCCTCCCAAGGATGATCAGGGCATCATCACTCAGTTTTCCGCCAAGCCTCTGGAGGCCTTGGGGTTGCTTAAAATGGATTTTTTGGGCCTCAAAAATCTGACCATCCTTCAAACCACTCTTAAAATCATTGAGCGTACGAAAGAAAAAAAGATCAATCTCAAGGAGATCCCGATGGATGACAAAAAAACGTTCGCTCTGCTTTCCCGCGGGGAGACCACGGGTGTTTTTCAGCTGGAGTCCGCGGGAATGAAACGTTATTTAAAAGAACTTCGCCCCACTCAATTTGAGGACATCATCGCCATGGTCGCCCTTTATCGTCCCGGTCCGATGGAGTGGATCCCCGACTATATCAGTGGAAAACACGGCACAAAGGTCGCCACTTATCCGCACAAAAGTCTAAAACCGATTCTCGAAAAAACTTACGGGATCGCGATTTACCAGGAGCAAATTCTTCAGATTGCCCAGGAGTTTTCCGGTTTTTCTTTGGGGGAGGCGGATATTCTTCGTCGCGCCATTGGTAAAAAAATCGTTTCCGAATTGGAATCTCAGCGTGAGAAATTCATTGATGGCGCCATGCAAAAAGGTCACGACAAAACGCTGGCGGTCACGATTTTTGAAACCGTCATCGAACCTTTTGCCGGTTATGGATTCAATAAAAGTCACGCGGCCTGTTATGCCATGATCGCTTATCAAACGGCTTATCTTAAGGCTCATTTTCCCACGGAATTCATGACGGCACTCATGTCCGCGGATTATGGCAATACCGATCGCATTGTGATCGAGATCGGTGAGTGTGAGCAGATGGGCATTCAGGTATTGCCTCCGGATGTTAACGAATCCCTCTCCAACTTTACGGTAGTCGAGGACGGCAAAATCCGTTTCGGACTTTCCGCCATCAAGGGGCTTGGACAAAATTCGGTCGCTATGATTATCGAAGTGCGGGATAAAGATAAAAAATTTAAATGTATCGCGGATTTTGCCAAACGTGTCCCCTCCAAAATTCTCAATAAAAAAACCATGGAAGCGTTGGCTTTTACCGGAGCGATGGATAGCCTTGGGGAGCGCAATCAAGTCGGGCTCAATTATGAAAAAATTGCCGCATTCGGCAAAAATTCCGAATCGACCGGTTGCGCGGGGCAAGCCGGTTTATTTGATACCCTGGAAAATATCCAAGGGCTCGCGGATTGTCTGGAATTGGAAAAGACAGAGCCCGCTTCCTTAGGTCAATGTCTCAAGTGGGAAAAGGAATATCTTGGGTTGTACGTTTCTTCTCATCCTTTAGCGGGGCTGACCAAATATTTTAAGAAAAAGACTGTCGCCTTCGAAGATCTTCCGCATAAGGCGGTCGGAAAACCCATTAAAGTTGGCGGCATTTTGAATGGTTTTCGTAAAATCATTACCAAAAAAGGCGACATGATGGCCATTTTACAAATGGAAGATCCTTTTGGTAAAGGAGAGATCGTTGTTTTTCCCAATACTTACTCCAAAGTGTCCGATCACCTGGTCGAAGACCGCATCCTTTTCGCGGAAGGCACACTGGAAAAGCGCATGGGTGATATGCAGGTGGTTGCCAAAGAAATCACTTCTTTAACACTGGAAGATCTCCAGGCCTTGGCCAAAAAGGAAAAACTGTGGACCAAAGACGAAAAAATCATTCGATCTTCCCGTCAGCAGATGGAAGAAGATGAAGTTGCCAAGGCCGAGGCGGTGTTGGATGTGACAGATGATCAGGTTGCCGAGTTGGATAATGATAATTTATTGACCAATAAAAAAGCGCATCAAATTTTGATCAATCGGCCTGTTGATAAAACTTTTTTTCTGACTCTTAAAAAACTATTTGAGCAACACCACGGCGACGATGAAGTTGAATTGGTGATTGGAGAAAGGACTATTCCCGTCCCTTTAAAAGTGAGTTATGGCAATGCTTTAAAAAAGGATATTGAAACATTGCTGGAATAGTGCGCGAAAAGATACCTTGACATTTTAAAAATAATTGGTACTATTGCTATCCAAAGTTGTTACCATCTATACCCCTCCCCCGACTGTCTGCTATACTGATTTACAGTCGTTTCTGAGGGGGATTTTTGTATCCGAAATAGAAAAAATTAAAGTAGAAAATAACACGACACTATTTACTATTTAATCATAAATCCATGCGGCTTCGATTCATTTCGAAAGCTGTTCTCCCCCGTTTACTATTTAATCATAAATCCATGCGGCTTCGATTCATTTCGAAAGCTGTTCTCCCCCGTTTCATCGCGTTTTCTCTTACCGCTACTCTTTTGATCAGCGGTTCTCCTTTAGTGTATGCCAACCTCCCCGCGGACAAGGAATACAAGTTTTACTATTACCTGCACGACAACCTTGGCGGAATACAAAGTGTGCTCGATGATAAAGGCAATGTGGTTTGTACCAACGATTATTTGCCTTACGGCGAAGAACGGAACGGGGATTGCATGAACAAAGACGAAGAGGATTACGGATTTACGGGAAAAGAAAAAGATGAAGA
>PFOK01000107.1 GCA_002792495.1 Candidatus Peregrinibacteria bacterium CG_4_10_14_0_2_um_filter_43_11
CTTACGGCTTCGCCGTATCAGGGGGAGACCCCCCTGAAACCCCCCGGATAAGGTAGACTGCGGCAAAGACCGCAGTGTGAGTTATTTATTTATCTAAATTTTATGAATTATGATTTTGACAAAAACGAGCTTGGTTTAAGCCAGAGGGCTTTGGCCAGAATACAAAAAATCATTCAGCGTTTGTCCTCTCTTCATTGCGTTGATTCATTCGGTGTTGATTTTCATAAAACAGGATATATGCCTTATGTAGCCAGTATGATTATAACTAAACGGAAAGAAGATCTTACTCGGCTTCGACGGGACGGAAAAGTTATGACACCACTTTTCCACGACGACGCGGCGTATAATCCTGGAACATTTACTCTTGAGACTTCACGTTCTGCCGCCAATATATTGGCTACATGGTTAACTCTTAACGCATTTGGACAAGAGGGTTATCAAACTTTATTAGGACATAGTTTAGAGGTTTCTGAAAAAATAAGGGCATGTATTAGTGCTGCAGAACAAGAAGGTCTTCTCGTTGTAAATCAAGAGCCGTTTGGTTGTGACGTATTCGTGCGATGCTACAGGCAAGGTCAAAATCCTCGTAAAACGCATGAACAGGAATTGGTAGATGACAACGCTCTCGAAGAGAATAATCATTATTTAAATAGATTCGCAAAATGTCTGTTACCAGAACGTGCACAAACTGAAAATAATTTATCAATCAGTAAGAGTTCCGCTGCCTCCTATACACATACCGGAGCGCCTTTGCCTGCACTTCGAATATATCCCTTAAATCCTTTTATCACCGAAGACCATGCCGTTGCGATAGTTGAGAAATTAAAAATGGCGAAAAAAATATTTGATCACACTTAATAAATGGAAAAAGTAATAGCTTGTGATTTTGATGGTACGATTACTGAAGAGGATGTTTGTGACGAAATTATGACAGCTTTTTCTGATGTCGATTGGCAGTCAATTGGTGAGGAGTATGTAAGAGGAGAAATTTCTCACGCCGAGATGAATGCGAGATTTATTCAGTCAGTAAGAGCTACCCCTGCTCAGCTTGATGAGTTTTTGTTGGACAGAATTAGGTTAAGGGCAGGATTCCATTATTTTTTAGAAAGATGCAAAGAGGAACATACGATACTTATAATTTTGAGTGGTGGATGGGATTATTATATCAGAAAAATATTAGGAGGCACCAAACTAAATTTTCCAAAATCACTAGAGAAAGTAACATCTGTTGTGCGGGATGAGATTGCTGTAGTTTGTAACAATATCGTGTACAAACCCGGTAATGGGTGGAGTATAGAATTTCCTTTTTCTGCTCATTCAAAAGAATGCACGCCTGATAAACGAGCTGTTGTAACAGCCATCAAAGGATCAGGATGCCAAGAGCTAACAATAATTGGAGACGGTTTCACTGACCAGGGCATGGCTGTGGCAGCCCATAGAGTTTTTGCCAGAAAATCGCTGGTAGATTTTTGTAGAAACCATCGTATATCATTTGAATGCTTTGAGGATTTTAATGATATATCGTCTAGGTTGTTCTAGATAGAAATTTTATGGCCACTCTTTTAACAGCGTATAGGATGGAGAATTAATATCAATCACAGAAACATCCAGAGAATCTTCTGATTGCAGTCGTAAAAAAAGTTTTTTAATAATTCCCCAATCAAAACGCAACGTAGTCGTGGAATCTTTCTTTAATTCTGGGGATCGTCGAAGAAGATCATCAATCTGAATTTCATAATGGCGCCATAGAAGAAAGGCGCGATGTTTGGAATCCGGTTTCATCCCCATTAACCTTTTAATATTTTTATGCGTCTTAAATTGCCATTTAATTACTGCTTGGCCAAAAGGTGCACAAGCTAGTGATTTTAGTGAGTCATCATAGAATCCCTGTCCATAAGCATGTACTGATCCAGAAATCCCTAAAATTTTCCGAAGTTCCTGATTAGTGCCCTCCGTCAAAGAGCGGATGCAAGTTTCTTTGCCGACACCAGAAGTACCAGCTATCCAAATATATTCAGTTGGCTGATGTTCAGGAGACGACATAAATAATTCTTATTTAAGATCTAATGCCATCTTCTCATTAAAAACATTAAACCCATTCTTTCTAAAAAAGTTCTTAGCTTTTGAATTGAAACTCCATACATCCAGCTCAATACGGCAGATGTTTCTCGTCTCCGCTCTCTTTATCACCTCTTTGATAAGATCACTGCCGGCGCCTTTTTTTTGTAAGTTAGCTTTGATAGCGATGTGATGTATGTACAAAACATTATGAGACTGAGTAAAAACTGTTTTTAAGTGTTTTTTTTCTTCGTAAAAAATATATCCTACCGGACTATTTAAATGATTGAACGAAATAAGTATTGTGATTTTCTTGTTTTTTAAGAGCTGCTTGAAAGATTTTAGAACTTGGGTTTTTGAATATGGTTTAAAAATTCCAGGAAAAGCGTCGTGATGGATTTGCTGAACTTCTCTATTTAGTGCAGCAAGGCTGTTCAAATCTTTTAAAGTGGCTTTTTTTATCATTTTTATAAATCACTATTTTACTAAAATTTCATAATATCCTCTTTTCCCTATTTTTATGCGCGTTTTGTCTTGTAGTGTACTAAGTACATGGCGTTCATCAACAATTTTATCATCATTAACGCTAATTGCACCGCTCTTGATCATATCTCGAATCCTGTTTTTGCTTCTATCCGGCTCAAGAGCATGACATAAATCTATTAAAGAGACATCTTGACTACCAATATTTAAACTATCTAATGAGATCACCTGGAATTCTTTGCTATCCAATCCTCTGGATTGCACCTGTGTTATAAAAAAATGTTCTGCTTCTTCGCCCGCTTCATGGCTATGATATTGTTTAACCACATTAAACGCTATAGCTTTTTTTATAGTCATAGGATTTTCTCCGCCTTGTAGAGATTGTTTCAATTTCCCTTTTTCTTCGGTGGTGAAACTAGTTGTGAGATCCAGATATTCTAGTAATAATGCATCGGGAATAGACATTATTTTTCCGTACATATCCTTTGGAGATTCGAGAAGACCGATATGATTTCCTTGGGATTTGCTCATTTTTTCTGTTCCATCTCTTCCTCTTAAGAGAGGCATACATAGAGCGATTTGCCCTATTCTACGACGTGTTTCCTGTATATTACGTCCTATCATTATGTTAAAAAGTTGATCTGTGCCTCCGATTTCAACGTCAGCATCTATCATTAGTGAGTCATAGCCTTGTAAAATTGGATACATCATTTCATGCAAAGCAATGGGGCTGCGACTATCATATCTTTGCCTAAAATCATTTCGTTCAAGAATTTGTGCTAGTGTAATTTGAGAAATTAATCTAATCATCTCCACTAAATGCATTTGGTCAAACCATTCGGAATTAAATTTTATTTGTACTTTAGAAATATCAAGAATCTTTGAAAGTTGAGCCAAATAGGTTTTTGCATTTTCTTCAACTTGCTGTTTTTCTAATGGAGGTCTAGCTTTATTTTTGCCGGTTGGATCTCCTATCTGAGCCGTAAAATCACCAATAATAACAACAACTTGATGTCCAGCCTCTTGAAATTGTCGCAGTTTTTTAAGTACAACTGCATGCCCAAGGTGAAGATCGGGGGCAGTAGGGTCAAACCCAAGTTTGACGACTAATGGTCTTTGCGCCTGTTGAGCTAAATTCAACTTTTCGTTAAGTCCATTTTCTGGAACGATTATTGCTGTTCCCTCTTCAAGATGATTGTGGGGTTCGGTATCCATTTGGTCGTTTATGTTATTAAATAATCCACATTTTAGCTAATCTCTCAAACTCTTCCTCATTTTCTTTACAATATCTCAATCCAGCCTCTTTGGCTTGCTCCGAAAAATCATTATAGTCACTATCTATCTCTGTGATTTTTCTAACAAAGCTTGTTGCAGTCTGTCGAATATCTTGATCATCAATTATAGGATACATTATTGTTCCTTCAAATCGATACCCCTTTATATTAGGAGGATCTACGAGATGAATGCTTTTTCCTCCAATTTCAGGCAGGCTCCCTATTCTATGGGCAATGACAGGTATCCCATTCGTCATTGCCTCAACTGCCACTCTGGAAGCACCCTCTTCGCACAACGAAGGTACAAGTAATATTCGTGTAGCTTCGTACAGATCTTTCGGATGTTTAAATATCGATCGTTTGGTGATATTCGACGTTGGAGCATGGTAATCTGGCACGTCGGTCCAACTCTCTACGATCATAAATTCTTTTTCTGGTAGAGCTTTGGCTGTTTCATTAAAAACTGAAACACCTTTAATTGGGTGAGTATTAACTAGTGTTATGTATCTATTATCTCGCCTTCTAGCTATAATTTCGTCAGGATTGAATAATTGAGGAAGGTGGTTAACCGATGCCCCTGAAGTTTGGTGGAATTTAGATGCAATTCGATTGCTGCCACCATAAGTAAGAACATTCTCGCTACGCAATAATTCATAGTATTCATCTACTTTATCCTTGGGGAAATTATTCTCCGTAGGAAACAGTTCATCTACTACAATCATTACCACTCTTCGTTGTGTTCGTATTGCCATGCGTAAAGCTTCAGTGTGAACATCATTAAAAAAGACCGCAGGTGTATTCATAAAGATTATATCTGGTCCGTAATCTACAAGAGCCTCTTGGACTGCTTTTCTAGCTGCTTCAATGTCTTCCGTCAATGAAGGTAAATAATTTGCGGCGATTTGAATATTTGCTTCTTTTCGTTCGTGAATCCCAGTTTTACTTTTACTCTCTGCAATTGATGAGATTTTAACTTCATGTCCCCATTCCTGTAATTTGCGAAGCATTTCTCTCATCACAATCAAAAGACCGCTCGTGAAACCTTCATGTGGTAAAGAGTCAATGTCTAGGTAGAGAAAACGTCTTGGTTCCTCTCCTAATTCATGTAGTTTAGCAGTAGACATATTCTTTAATAGAAACTAATCGTTAATAAAACTGAAAAGAGGGTCTATAGTAT
>PFOK01000123.1 GCA_002792495.1 Candidatus Peregrinibacteria bacterium CG_4_10_14_0_2_um_filter_43_11
AAATTCAGCGTGTCCGGGGAATCGCTAATTGTGCAGAAAGTCTAATATTCTTTTGGGTTTTAAATAAATATTTCCAAAGTTCACTATTAATCCTAACTGAAGATTAGCTTCTCTTAGATATCTTTGCAACTGATCATAATCTTCTATTGTAAAAAGGCGTTTTGCTTTCAATTCGACTATTATCTTATTTTTTTCTATCAAAAAATCGATCCTATTGCCTTTGGGAGATTCTGGATTCATTTTTTTAATTTCATACTCTCTTTGGTGTTTGATTTTTGATTCTTTTAGCAACTTTTCAAGGTGATCGGCATATTGTCTTTCCCGACAAAAGCGCCCTAATTCTTTTTGGGTCTTAAAACATAACCCGGTTATTAAATAAGATAATTTTGGATAAATAATTTTTGTCATAAACGTAGATTTGATTATGTTGTAAATTGGTAAATTAATTCGGATCATTCGTATCATTCGGATTCCATCAAAGTAGTGTAAGAATCTAAAAAATGAGAAGGGTTTAACGAATTGGGTTCGAATCATGTTCGATTCGGAGAATTCGAGTGTTAGGATCGCCTTATTTGAAGGCTCTGGCCACCACCAACCCATACACCCTTTTGTACCCATTGAATTTTAAAACTTTGGCGCAATTTTCGAGAGTTGAACCGGTTGTACATACGTCATCGACGATAAAATGAACCTGATTGGAGTCATATTTTTGAGGCAATTTGAGGTTCATATTAAAAGCGTCACTTAAATTTTCATGACGTTCTTTTTTACCCAATTTTGCCTGTTGAGAAGTATGACGAGTACGGATCAATGTTTCGATAATCTCTATTTTTTGTGGTGTTTTCTCCTGTATAGACCTTGCAATGACTTCGGCCTGATTGAAACCGCGGTACCGCAAACGCTTGGGGTGCAACGGCACGGGGATGAGGACAATCCCCCTCCCTCTAATCATTTGACACTCCTCTAATTTTTCCGCAATCAGGTCTCCAAAATAATCCACCAATTCTTGTGTGAAACGGTATTTGAATTGCTGAAGCGCGGCTTTGATTTGTGGATTTTTAGCGTAATCCAACGCGTAAATCACACCATCGAGGTGCTGAAATTCGGATATCTGATGTAATTTTGAGGCTGAATGAGATCGTATTTTTTGTTTTTGAAACTTTTGGATGCATTGGGAACACAAAAAATCCCCCTCCGTTTTACACGAAACACAACGGGGAGGAAATAAAAGATTTAAAAGGCAATTGATAATGTTCATCCTGATGATTTAACGGTTGTCGGGTGGCAAAATCACCAAATGAATGGAGTTTATTATATTAAAAACTCTAAATTTGTCAAGTATTCTTTCAAATTATTTTATGCTAAACTCCTTCCGTTCTTTAATTTTGTTTTTATTTTATGCAACATATTCTTTTAGTCACCCACGTTGTTATTTCCATCCTTTTGTCCATTTTTATTTTGATTCAAAATAAAGACGGCGGTATGTCGGCTATTATGGGCGGTTCCGGCCAAGGTTTTCAGAGCACCAAACGTGGTGCGGAAAAAGTGATTTTTAATGCCACTATCTTATTCGCCGCACTTTTCATTCTGAACGCGCTGGCTTTTGTATTGGTCTAAACACCGGTTCGGTGTCGACCTAGATAGACCCTCTTTTTAACAAGGTGTTATGAAAAAAAAGATCAGTCAATTGACTAAGATTGAGAGGATTGTAGTTGCCTTTTTGGTTTTAATTGCAGTGATCGTGGGGTATCAGATTGTTTATAAGTTTTACGATGAATATACGGATATGGCTCCCGTGGCAGGAGGTGTTTATACCGAAGGCGTTGTCGGAAAATTAGGGGCTATAAATCCTCTCTTTGTTCAACAGGGTTCTGTTAGTGATGATCTGACCCAGTTGATTTTTTCCGGACTTTCCCGCTATAGCCCTTCCGCAAAAGAAATCGTGCCCGATCTTGCGGACTTTCAGATGGATGTGACTGGTAAGGAATATACTTTTGTGATTAAACAGGGCGCGAAATGGCATGATGGCCAACCGGTTACTTCGGAGGATGTGATCTTTACCTACGAAACGGTTTTAAAACATCCTCTTTTTAATGGTGTTATTTTAAGATACAACGACTACACCGGTATAAAAGTTGCCAAAATTGACGAACGGACCGTGAAATTTTTTCTGGAAAAGCCGGATTCGTTCTTTCCGGCCAAAACGATGGTGGGAATTCTACCTGCCCACCTTCTTTCTAATGTGCCTGTCGATTCGTTGACTGATTCCTTTTTCAATCAGTCACCCATCGGAACGGGTCGATTCCGTTTTGTTGCTATTATTTCCACCACTAATCAATTGGAGGTTAGCCTGGAAGCGTTCAATGATTTTTACGATTCCCCTCCTCATATTAAAAATATTTTAATTAAAGTGTTTCCTACTGAGGAAGATTTGGAAAAACACCTTGGTGAACTAGACGGGGTACGAAACGTCAGTGAAAAATTAGCGGATAAAATTTTGAAAAAAAATCATTTGATTCTTTATCGTTATCATTTGCCTCAATATGTAGCGGCCTTTATCAATACCGAATCCCCCAAACTAAAAAACAATAAAGTCCGCCTCGCTCTTCAATTGGGAACCGACAAGGCCAGCCTGACCAAAGCCATTAACGAAACACGTATTATCGATACCCCTCTTCTTGAAATCGATCAGGAGAACTGGATGAATCAATACAGCGTGACCAAGGCGAATGGAGCTCTTTTTGATACGGAATGGAAACTTCCCAACAAATCGGAGACAATTGAAACTGATGAAACGCCCAACCTGAAAAACGCGGCAGAAGAAAAAAAAGAGGATTCTTCCAATTATATCAACGGACCTAACGACGGAAAGGATTTTGAAACCACTGAAAATAAAGTGGTTATCACAGGAACGGCTCCCCTTAAAACCAAAGAAATTATGGTGAATGATTATGTTCTCAAAAAATACGTTCCCGGTGACAAAGGATGGAGCTATATTGCCAGTACCGAATTTGACAGCTTGAAAAAGGGTGAAAATATTTATAACGTTTACCGAACCGATTTCGAGGGGAATAAAGAACTCTTGGACTCCATTACAATCACTTACGGGGAAGTCACTTTTTTTGCCGAACAGGACAAGGCGAAACGCGAAGAAGAAAATAAGGACGCTGACACCCTACCCATTCGGATCAACCAAAAAGATGAAACATTGACTTTACGCATGATCATCCCCGAAACTCCCGCCACTTATACTCAAATCGCCACCCTGCTTCAGGAACAATGGCGTAAAATTGGAGTAGCGATTGAAATTCATATCTTGGAGAATGAAGCCTTTCAGAAGAGTCTGAATAACCGCGATTATGATTTGCTTATTTTTGGTCAAAATCTTGGATACAATTTAGATGCTTACCCTTATTGGCATAGTAGTCAGGCAAAGCCCGGCGGCTATAACCTTTCTCAATTCAAAAACTTTGTTGCCGACAGCCTTCTACAAGAAGCACGCTTTCAGCATGATGTTGAGCGACGCAAAAAAACATTGAATGATTTACAAAAAATTATCAATACGGAGGTTCCCGCGATTTTTCTTTACAGTCCTACTTATATTTTAGCCCAATCAAAAACCATTCAAAATACCTCTTTTGATCATTTGGCCACAACCAGTGATCATTTTTCCGAAATCGACACCTGGTACGCACGGGTGGATCGGCAACTCAAAGAAGGTGTTACCCCTCTTACTTTTTTAGGATGGCTCGTCCGGCAATTTTAATAAGACTTTTCGTGTTGACCTTTGAGCGATAACCCATTAGAATGTCGCCTGCAATAATTCATAAATTCTTTATAATGCAAGTCATTCTCACACAGAACGTTTCTAAACTCGGACAGGCTCATGACCTTGTTCAGGTAAAACGTGGTTATGCCACCAATTATCTCTTGCCTCAAAAAAAGGCTATTTTTGTGACTCCATCCGCTCTTTCCCGCTCCGAAAAAGTTCGCGCGGGACGGATTAAAAAAATGGAAGAAGTGATGGCTAATGCTCAGGCAATAGCGGATCAACTCAAAGGAATCACACTGACTTTTAAGGAAAAAGTTCAGGGGGAGAAATTATACGGTTCCATTACCGCGAAAGACGTTGTGGCTGAATTGGCTACAGCTCATAAAATAGAGATCAGTAAAGATTTGGTCAAAATAAAACACCCCATTAAAACACTCGGAGGCCATAAGGTAGTGATTCATCTGACGGAGGATATCAATGCGGAACTGAAAGTTGTTGTGGAAGCGGGGGAATAGCTTATTGATCTTGTCTACTCGTCAATCTTTCTCTGCACCCTTTTTTTAGTTGTACTGATTATTCTCTTTAAAAATGGATTTTGTTGTTGACTAAAATCTTTCGGCACTTGCAACCCGCTCTCCATCGTGTCGATTTAATTGTTCACGACTCGCCACAATAGCCTGATGGTTGAGCTTTTCCAGGGCGACCACACGCTTCGTGGTCACTCTCCCAAAATCGGCGTGGACAGCATCGCGACGGAGACCATTTTGGTACCCCACAACGAATCCGTAATACCTTAAATACGGAGCACCTTCTTCCCAGTTAGTGATATCTATGGCACAGCCAGACAAGTGACGACTACCATAGGAACTCCCAGCCAGTCCTCCTCCTGACTTGTAGCGAGCGCTGGCCTCCCCCTGATATTTGTTTGTACGAGTGTGGGGCCTTCCCACGTCCCCCCCCTCATGGGCCAATTGAAAATGACTTCCAAGTGCCTTGTAACGATCGTGATCCGCCGCCATGAATAAGTAAGCGATGGATTGCCTTAAAATCACAGGCTTGTCCCGACCCGGAATATGGAAGGAGACTAGCGGTTCTTTGAGGCAAACATTCTGCGCGCCTCTTGGATTTAGGATATTTCCTGTCGACACATCAAAAATATGACGT
>PFOK01000082.1 GCA_002792495.1 Candidatus Peregrinibacteria bacterium CG_4_10_14_0_2_um_filter_43_11
TGTATAATTGCATAGCCTGAGTATACCATCCTAAAGGGTTCGCCTGAAGGCGAGGGATTTGCTCCCAAAGTTAGATATTAAAATAAGATGATGGAAACAATAATAAATTAAAAATTCGGGTTATTCGGATTATAACTATCTATTTTTTTCACGCATGTGGCGCGCGACCATTTCGGAAAGCAATGTTTTTAGATTGGAGGAATCCATGCTTTCCCGGTTGTTGACGTATTCATCTTGGAATCTCATGATGGCCAGCTCCGCCTTTCGCGGTTTTATGGCGGATTTTATTTCGTAATTAGAGCCGGACATGACTTTGAGCATCAAGTCTCCATACCCCAACACAGTCGCAAAAAACCCGTTGATTTCGTAAGCCACTCCCTCGATGTCTTCGTAACCGATGCGCGTGGATTGATTGGTGAAAAACCCCTTCCATTCAATCACAATGATGGACATTCCTGTCACCAACCACACATCGGTATACCAATCGATCAATACGTATAAAAAACGCAGATAAGCCATGGCTGACCATACAACAGCGACCCAAAAAAATAATTCCGTATTCAACCCGATCACATAAAGCCCCCAAGGAATTAAAAACCCGAAAAAGGCAATTTCCAGAGTTGATCCTAAAATTTTAACCCAGTGTTTATGAACGGCAAACAGTACATCTTCGCCTCCTTCCAGGTGCTTGCTGAAAATTACTTTTTGGAGAATCATTTTTTTATTTTTTTGTTGACGTTATTATTTCATGGAACCAACCAATTGTAAACTTTTTTGTTACCCACTTCAAAAACGATCATCTTTCGGGTCCTCCCGATCAAATACGGTATTGAGTTCATCTTAAAGCACTCAGAACAAATCAGATTGATCCCACACGTCGGGATTGTTATAATTCGGCGCGTACGCATTTTGATAAAAAAATAACGATGAGCAATTCAGGTCAATCAAAAAAAGTATCCGATATTTCTTCTAATCGAAAACAAGTCCTGAAGGAATTTGGCATTTTTGCCGTGGACATTCTTTATAATGCCGTTGTAATCATTGTTCTGGTTGTTCTCATTCGCAGCTTTTTGATTTCCCCTTTTCGAGTGATAGGTGCTTCTATGTCGGATACATTACGCAGTAATGAGTTTATTTTAATCGATAAATTGAGCTATCGTCTGGGGGAACCGAGTCGTGGGGATGCTGTCGTTTTTAAGCCCCCAATCACCAATAAATATTCCTATAAATTTGAGAAGGAGGTGACTACTGACGCCGAAGGAATCGGGATGCTCGATTTGACTCTCTTACACACCCCAAAGAATGTGATTTATTGCCAAAATGGATTCACCGCCCTTTTTTGGTTCTGTCTGGACTCCGTAGAGGGGGGGGACATCGTTTTCTTCCAACCTTCCGGGAACTCCAATGAAGATGAAATGACCTGGCAATATGCCGAACGAAGGACCGTAACTGAAGAGGAGGACAATGCGAAACGCCTTGTATTTCAGGGGAAAGCCAATCGCTCCTATCTGGTTCGTATTTACGACGTTGAAGGTCCCGAATTTTTTGTAAAACGCATCATCGGAGTTCCGGGTGACACACTTAAAATTGAAAATGGTCGTGTTTATCTGAAATCCCAACAAACGGACTCTTTTGTTGAATTGGATGAAACTTATTTGAATGAGGAGAATAGAGATCACACGTACTTTAATCAGACGGTGCAACAGGATGAAATTGTCGTTCCTGAAGGGGTTTATTTTGTTTTGGGTGACAATCGAAATCATAGCAACGACTCCAGGAGCTGGTTTGCCCCGATCGATCAAAAATACACGCCTTATGTTCCTCTCAAAAACATAAGCGGCAGAGTATTGGTGGTTCTATGGCCCCCTCAATCAACCCGGATCATTCCCAACGGAGTGCTGGAACAATGAGGGAGTTTGTCGGCTTTTCTTAAAACAGATTGATAAATACTTCGTTTTTTGATATAATATTATGAAGTATTTTAAAAAAAACCTATGCAGCAGGAAACAAACCCCACACCCCCTGCGTTTGATCTCCCCGGCTTTAACGACGCGGATCACCCGTTAGAGCACAGTGTTCTTAACAAGAGTAATCTTACCGATGAAGTTAAAATCACCGTGATTTTGCCTACCAATGCTTATTTTATGTCGGGAGTACGCGATTTTACCAAGACCGTAGTCATGAACATGACCGGTTTTTCGGAAAAATGGGCCTTCCGTTTTCAATCCGTTGTGGATGAATTGACCAACAATGCCATCGAGTTCGGTTCCGCTCCCGGAGCCAATATTAAAGTGACATTTTTAAGCGCCAAAGGAAAAAGGATCGAAGTTTTTGTGGAAGATACCGGAACGGGTGTTGTTAAAAAAACAGCCACGGAGATGATTCAGTTGGTCAATGACCGTAAGAATGCGAACCCTGCCGCCATCACCAGTATTCGTGGTCGTGGTTTAGCTCAAATTGTGGAAAATTGGACGGACATTTTGGAATTTACGGATAATGAAAACGGTGGATTGACCGTTCACGTGGCAAAAGAACTCAAAGAAGGGGACGCTTAATTTTTGTTTCTCAATTTTTCCATTCCACGATATACTGAATTCGCTCATAAAAATTAAATTAAATACCAATGGCACAAGTACAAATTTCATTTCAGGATGTTGACGCGGCAGGAAAACCGGCAAAGCTCGTTTCTTTTGTAGGACAATTGGATGAAACCAATGTGGATGAAGAAGCTCAAAAAATTTATCAGGTGATTCAGGAAATGGCTCAGCCTTATTTGATTTTGGACTTCTCCGGGCTTGAATACATGAACTCAAAATCAATCGGGTATGTAACGGATTGGTATTCCCGTGTTATGGCCAAAGGCGGAAAAATGGTCATCGCCAGCCCTAAAAATAATATTTGGATATTTTAAAAGTAGTGGGAATTACCCAAATTGTGAACATTTATGAAAATATCGACCAGGCCAAACAAGCTTTGACAAAAACGGACGGTGAAGAGAATCCAACCCCCTCTATCACATCTCCATCAACTCCTGTTACTCCTCCGGCCGTTCCTGCTGAAGAACCCGTTACTCCTCCAACAGAGGTTTAAGGTTTTATAACGGAGAAAGAGGATGTATAATTGAGCTTGATTTCAATTGAGCTTTTTAACGTACCTATGAACAAAAAAAATATTGTTGTGGGTCTGGTTATTTTACTGGCGCTCATCGGTTTTATTAAAAAAGATCTGATTTTTCAGGCTTATTTTGATCAGGTGAGTGAACAGGGGTATTCTCGTGATGACGTTTTAACGATTGTCATAAACACACCGGAAACGGATCTTTCGCCTTACGGCAAAGATTTAAACAACACGCTCCGCACTGCCAATATTTATGAGGGCTTGGTGGCATTTGATTCTCATTTAAAAGTCACCCCCTCGCTCGCACTTTCCTGGGGGAATATTGACCCGGTTACATGGGAATTCAAGCTGAGAAAGGGGGTGATGTTTCATGATGGTACCTTGTTTGATGCTACCAATGTGATCCAAAATTTTGAGGAAGCGAAAATGGAAAAAGGAAATCCCCTTTCGGTTTACATCAATACCATTCAGACGATTGAATCGGTTGACCCTTTTACAATTCACATTCAAACCTACGCGCCGGACCCATTGCTTCTTTCCAAGCTCACAAAGCTGTATATTCATCGCCCGGACCGTGTTGGCACCGGATCTTATAAAATTCGTGAATGGATCGCGGGGGAAAAACTCTCGCTCACCGCTTTTACGGATTACTGGGGAAGACAGCCTGTTTTTAAAAACGCGGAATATAAAGTGGTTTCCAATAAAACCCAACGCAAAATCGATTTCGAAAATGGAAAAACCGATATTCTGGTGGCCGTTCCAAGGGAGCAGGCTTTGGAACTCCCCCAAGAACAATTGAAAACGAGTTTCAGTCTGGAGGTTAACTTTTTGATGTTCAAGACGGATGAAGGGGTTTTTGCGGAAAAACGGATTCGTGAAGCCATTCGCACTCTTTTTGACCCTGCCAAAATTGAAGCCATTGGCAATGGATTTGTACGCCCCGCCACACAATTTGTGGCGCCCGGGGTGTACGGATACAACCCTTTCATCCCGGCTTTTTCGTTTGATGAGTCGCTCATCGAAAAAGCGCTTTTCGGAAATCGATTGGAAAAAATCGTTTTGGATTATCTCGATTCGTACAGCACTTTGGGGGATTACCTCAAAAAACAACTGCGTGAAGCCGGATTCTCCGTCAAATCAAATCCGATTTCCCCTCAGGAATTGTTGGATAAAATCCGCAAGAATCAGTCGTCTTTATTCCTGATAGGATGGCAGGCGGAAGACGGAGATGCCGGAGGGTTTTTAGACGCGTTTATTCACAGTCAGGGGGAATACAATCAAGGGCGCTATTCCAACCCCGAAGTGGACACGCTTATAGAAGCCGGTCGCCAGGAAATGGACGCCCAAAAACGGCTGTCACTCCTGCAGGAAATCATGCTGAAAATTGACGAAGATGCCATCGGCGTTCCCCTTTTTGAATCATCACGGTTGTATGCCATAAAACACGATATTGCATGGGAGCCACGTCTGGACGGATTGGTGTTGGCGGCGGATGTGAGATGATTTAATTCAGTACGACAGTACGACAGTGCACAGTGCACAGTGCGACAGAATTACAAACCCAAAATCTAAAAATCAAAAAAACTTTAAATTCCAAATCACAAAACATTTAAAATTTTACATTTAGAACTTATACCAATTTGACTTAAAAATCATACTATTGGCTAATTTCTTTTTTTCTTCTACTGTGTTAACAAAGCTTGTAAATTACCCTGCGGCAGAGACCGCAGGGCGTTTAAAGAGCGAATAACCTGGG
>PFOK01000062.1 GCA_002792495.1 Candidatus Peregrinibacteria bacterium CG_4_10_14_0_2_um_filter_43_11
GGAATGACGAGAGAATAATTACACCTTTCATCATGCTTGGGGCTCACCTAGACCGCTCTCCCCGAGCTCATTATGTCATTTTATTTTGATTTAGCTATAGCTATTAGCATTTAGCTTTTAGCTATTAGCCGGTTAACAAGTTACGGCTAACAGATAGCCGCTTATAGTTAGCAGCTAATAAACTTCAGATAAATAACATTGTTCGCCCTCCAGAGGCGGACTTTGCTTAATATATATTTTTTAAATAACAGTGCTCGCAATATACTATCTCAGACCGATCGGGTGAGTATGTCGTTTGAATTTCGGATTGGCATTTGGCGCATTTTCGATGGTGAAGTTTTTGCGGGTTTCTTAGTTTCATTCTTTTCTTGTGACGAATGTCGGGATGAAGATGGGGGATTGGTAACCCTTTTTTTCGGTAAAAAAGAAGTTCTTGCGCGGTGATTTTGAATGGTGTTTTGCTGTCTTCGCATTCAATAGCCCAATTCAAAATATCGTCCGGGATTAGCTCAATGCTATCCGGGAGCTTACTGCTTTGTATTTTCTTTTTCGCTTCCGGAGGTTCGGTTTTTACATCACTCCATTTAAATCCCAGTCTTTCAGCATTTTCTTTTTGTAATGGAAAACGCTCTTGTGCTACGGTTTCGTTGTACCCAAAAGGAGAGAGGTTACGCGGAAAAAACAGACCCCATTCTCCCGTTTTCACCATATGTTTCACGATCCGCTCCACCATCCGATGATATTCCTTTTTTGAATATTGTTTATTAAAAATACAGTACTTTTTATGGCGTAATCCGATGCACCCGAATAGATTTTGGCTGTAATCGCATTCGTTGGAATAATAGGAATCGCTTACCCCCCAGCAACGCGCGCATCCAAGGTTATGATGGGAGTTGATCGCTGTATTGATGCACTGATAATTCAAGTCGCTATTCATCCCTACAGTATCCACATCCATATTGTCTTTTGTATCTCGCCATACATGATGGGAATAACGACAATCGCGTGCCTGTGAAGCGTTGTAGCACTCATAACAGTCTTTGGACTCGGAAATGTAATCGCCTGTGCAGTTTTCGGATGAAGTGATCTCCGCGTATTTGTAAAATTGCTCCTGTCTCCATTTCTCAAATGTCTGTTTTGTTTTTATGACTTCCGGATAGGTGTGAGGTTTGAGAGTGATGATCTTTTTTCCATACTCTTCTTTGGAGTGAGGTTCATTGAAAATATAAAATTCTTTGTGATGCAAATTCGCGCAACCAAAACAATTCTTACACCCGATGCAATTTTTTAGGAACCATGAGTCCGAACAGGTTTGGCAATTTTGTGAAAAAAATAGATTGTACCCTTGTTTGCAATTTTCGCATTCATAACACCATTCACACTCATTACAATGTGAACAATCCACACAATGTTTGGATTTCTGAATCCAATACCCATACAAACAATTTTCGTTCGTGCTGCTTTCGACTAACAAGTAGCAGTTTCGATTGTTTTCACAAATATGAGTGTATTCGGAGTTTTCGCTATTGCGATTTAAAATTGCAGGGCGTGGCACTTTTATCATAAGCTCGCAAAATTGCTCAAAAAATGAACGCTCGAAATCAAACTCCCTTTCGTATTCAATGGGATTCCAGTGGTCGCTCCACCAGCATTCCTGACAATAAACGATAAAAGGGGACTCTTTGTGATAGACGGAAATTGTATTTTTTTTGCAAAGGTCACACGTTTGATGATAGAGTTGTCGTTCGTTCCTCCATGCCAGTCGTTCCTGTTGTCGGCAATTTGGGCACAATTTTGGTGCGGGCATTTTTATTTTTTGGTAAAAATCCCGATCTTCATCGGTTATTTCGAACGATGATTTGCATTGAATACATTGTTTCATAGTGCGACAGTGCACAGTGCGCTACTTACATAATGTTACAGACGCGCCATGGCGCGTCTCTAGCACTGTGCACTGTCGCACTGAATTAGTTTAGTAAACTTCGTTCAAATAACACGATTCACAATAAATTATTTCGGGACGATCTGGAGAATAAGTGGTTTGAATTTCCGACTGGCATTTGGCGCATTTTCGCGCATAAAGCATATGGGGATTTTGTACCTTAAGGCGATCCATGTGACGGGTCTCAAAATGGCGGTGTGGGATGGGGAGATTCATTTTTTTGTAAAATGCCAGTTCTTGCGGAATGATCCGGTAATTTTTTCCGATGACTTCACAACTTAAGATGGCCTCTGTGATAGCTTCTTTTACGTCATGGATGTTATCGGGGATCGTATAGGTTTGATTCTGGAACTCTTTCGGATCTTCTTCCTTCCAATTCCAGCCTTTCTTTTGTACTTCTTCTCGCGAGAGCGGGTAATAATTGTTGGCTACGGTTTCGTTGTATGCAAAAGGGGATAGGGTTTGCGGAAAAAATTCACCCCATTCCCCCGTACTTTTCATATGTTGCACCATCCGTTCTGCCATCCGTTCATATTCCTCTTTGGAATATTGTTTGTTTAAAATACAGTATGATTTTCGGTTCAACCCCACACAACCGAACATGTGATTTGAATTGCTACAAAGGAAGTTGTAAAAACTGTCGTGACAATTGATCATCATGGTGCAGAAGGCGGTGTTGTAAAGCTCCATTGAACTGGCGACTTCGTAAATCACTTCTCCCCATCCGAATGAACTCATGTCCATACCATTTTTTATTTTAAATCCAATGTATCCGTATTTTATTTCTTCCGCTGTTTCGAATAAGTAGCCTTCCTGCACATTTTTACAATTTCTTAAGTAGTCACCGGTGCTATTTTGACAATTGATCACCTGAACCGCTTTGTGTGGGTATTTTAAAAAGTGTTGTCTTGCTTTTGCTTCAACTCGTTTCATGTTTTCAAAACTTCCAGAAATTTGTGCTGTTCGTTTTTCATATTCCTTTTTTTCCAGAGGCTCATTGAAAAAATAATATTTTTTATGTTTGAGTCCAAAACAACCAAAGCAATACTCACATCCCGTACATTCTTCGCAAAACATACAATTGGCACAATCCACACAATCCCTCAGTTTTATCGATTGGTAGCAGTGATCACAATGGATACATTCGTAACATAATTCGGAGTAGGGGATCCAGTAACAATCCACATTGTTTTTCCCATAAAGGGAGTAGGTGCAGAAATAACAATCTTCATTGTAATGTCCTCCTGCATTGAGGTAGCAATTTTTATCATCCGTTTCGTGTTGTACAAATTCACTGTTTTGGTTGTTTTTTCCGAAAAGCGAAACCAGTCCACCTACTTTTAGTAATTCTCCGAATTGTTCAAAAAAAGGCCTGGTGAAGTCAAACTCACGACCATAATCCATTCCATTCCATTTATCCGACCACCAGCATTCCTGACACAGTACGTTCAGCTCTTTTTCGGAGGAATAGATAGAAACATGATCCTTTTTGCACAGATTGCATTTTCGCTTATATAAACTTCGTTCATTGCGCCAGACCAGCCGTCTTTGATCGCGGCATATTGGGCATAGTGTTGGTTCGGGAACTTTCATGCGTGCGTAAAATGCGCGGTCATCATGGGCAACTTCAAAGTCGATATGGCATTGTTTACACGTTTTCATGGTTTTAGTTTATAACCAAATGCATGGATGGTTCAATGGATATTTTTTAATTCATTTTTAAAAACCCTCAACATTTCGTTGAGGGTTTTTATAGTTTATTGCATGTCCGACGTATTATTTTGCTGGTGCGGTAGGCGCAGCTGGAGTGCCTCCCGGTTGAGGAACACCTTTCATGGTCAAACGGAAGCGGTTGTTTTGTGTGTCGATTTCTTTGAGGAGTACGTTTACGATCTGACCTTCTTTAAGGTGATCTTTCACGTCTTTCACAAAGCCATCGGTGATTTCCGATACATGCACCATGCCTTCTTTGCCCGGCATGAATTCCACAAGAGCGCCGAATTCGAGTAGGCGGGTGATTTTGCAGTTCATGTAGGTTTTTCCGGCTTCGGGATCGGCTACAATCGCTTCTACCCAGGCTTTGGCTTTGGCACCGCCTTCCTCGCTTTTAGTCGTGATCACCACGGTTCCGTCATCATCGATATCGATTTGAACACCACATTCATCAATGATCTTATTGATCACTTCACCTCCCGGTCCGATGATGAAACGGATTTTTTCGGGACTGACGTGTATGGTGATGAGTCGAGGGGCATACGGTGACATTTCGGTGCGTGGCGCGCTGATCACTTTGTCCATCGCGTCCAGAATTTCCATGCGGCCTTTATGGGCGCGATCCAAGGCTTCTACAAAAATATTGTCAGGCAATCCCTTGATTTTAATGTCCATTTGAATGGCGGTGATCCCGTCACGGGTTCCAGTGACTTTAAAATCCATATCGCCTCCGAAATCCTCTTCGTCTTGTAAATCAGTCAGGATTTTATACTGGCTAGGGTCATCGTGATTGGTCATCAATCCCATTGCGATACCTCCGACCGCTTTTTTAATGGGAACACCGGCATCCATGAGTGCCAAACTGCATCCACAAGTGGCGGCCATGGAACTGCTTCCGTTGGAACCGAGGATTTCGGTTACCGTACGGATGGTGTAAGGGAAGTCTTCTTTGTTGGGAAGAACCGGCATGATGGCACGTTCTGCCAAGGCTCCGTGTCCTATTTCCCGATTACCGGTGAATAAACGGTTACTCACTTCACCTACTGAGAAAGGGGGGAAATTGTAATGATGGAAATAGTGTTTTTTGCTTTCACCTTCGATTCCATCTATGATCTGCGCGTCCCCGGGTGAGCCGAGTGTACACGTGCTAAGCCCCTGAGTTTCACCGCGCTGAAAGAGCCCGGAGCCGTGAGTGCGTGGCAAGAGTCCGACTTCCACATAAAGCGGGCGAATGGTATCGATTTTACGGTCTTTGATGCGGCGTTCTTTTTCGAGGATGTTCTTTCGGACGGTTTCTTTGATCAATTTGTCGATGGCTTTGCCAACCTGTTTTAGCTCGTCTTCTTCCACCTTGTCTTCAAAGTGTTTTTCGGCTTCTTTGGTGAGCTGACGGATGAATTCAAAACGTTCCCCTTTGTTCATGTCGCTATATAGCGCTTCTTCCGCTTTGGCCGGATAGTTTGCTTTTACGTAATCGACGATTTCCTGATTTTTTTCCGGAGGAGTGAATTCGATTTTTGCGCTTCCAATTTCATCTTTTATTTCTTTGATGAATTGAGCGATTTTTTGTCCCCATTTTTTACCGAAGGCGATGGCTTCCAACATTTTGGTTTCCGGAACTTCGTTAGCGCCAGCTTCGATCATGATGACGTTAGAAAGATCGCTTGAAACGATTAAATCCAGGTCGGAACGTGTGCGCGCCTCTTTGGTAGGGTTGAGCACAAATTCGTTATTGATGAGCCCCACGCGAACGGTGGCTGTTGGCCCCTCAAAAGGGATATCGGAAATGCTGAGAGCAACAGAAGCGGCAATGGCCGCGATCATGTCGTGTTCATTTTCCTGATCATAGGAAAGGGTAGTGAGCATCACTTGAATATCACGATAGAATTCTTTCGGAAAAAGCGGTCTTAGTGTACGATCGATCACGCGAGCCATCAAAACCTTGTCGTCGCTGGGGCGTGTTTCACGTTTGATGAAGCGACTGCCCTTGATCATGCCACTGGCATACATTTTTTCCTGATAATTGACACTGAGTGGTAAAAAATCCACACCGGCACGAGCTTCTTTTGCCAGAGCGGCCGTTGCTAAAATAACGGTGTCACCATAACGAACCGTACAGCTTCCGTTACATTGCTGAGCCAGTTTACCGGTTTCAACAATGAATTCACCATTGCCTATCGGTAATTTAAATATCTTTGATTCCATAAAGAAAAAAGATTAAAGGATAAAAATTTTTTCTCCAGAACCAAAAGTCCCAAGTTGAAGCTCATTTGGCGGTGAGTTTTAACCTGAAACTTTTTTGGCTCTAGGAGAGATTGTATATTTCATTACTTATTTTCGCAGTTCAAGCGACTTAATGACTTCTTCGTAATCTTGAGGTTTGCTGTTTTTTAGGTAATTTAAAAGCTTGCGTCGTTTTCCAACCATCAAAAGTAATCCGCGGCGGCTGTGATTGTCTTTTTTATGTTCTTTTAGGTGTTCGGTGAGCTCATTGATCTTTTGTGTAAGGATTGCGATTTGTACATGAGTCGAACCTGTGTCTTTTGGGTGAGAGGCAAAGCTGGTAATAACGCTTTTTTTCTTTTCCCTTTTAGTCACTGTGACTTTCTTTTTCGTGGTAGGCATAGTTTGAGTTAAAAATTAGGAATTAGATTTACAACAAGATGATTTTAACAAAAAATTTTAGGTTGCACAAGGGTATTCTTCGTTTTGCGGTTTTAGAGCCACTTTTTTAGTTTGAATACACCGAACAGACTTATCGCTAAAATGATCATTCCTATAATGATTCTCCAGAAGTGCTCGATGTTTTCCGGTGCGTCCTGGAAAGGGAATTTGACGTTCATTCCAAAAAGTCCTGTAATGAAGGTCAGCGGTAGCATGATGGCCGAAAATACCGTGAGTGTGCGCATTGTCAGGTTGATGTTGTGGGACAGAAGCGATTCGTTGGTATCTTCCAGAGATTCAATCACTTCTTTTTGGGTTTCCATAATATTCCAAACTTTTTCAATCTGATCGACGATGTCATCGAAATAGACAGCCAAATCGTCGCTCAAGAATCGTCTCTGCTTGTGTTCCAGGGCGGCAATAACGGAACGTTGAGGCAGTATTATTTTTCGGAGAGTGATGATATTTTTTTTGAGTGTCATGATATCCAGTAGCTGATCGCGTGGGTGGCTTGAATCGAAAATTTCTTCCTCCACTTTTTTAAGGGATAGCTGTGTCTTGTCAACAATCGGAAACATGTTGTAAAAAAGTGCGTGAAGAATTTTATACAACAGAAATCCAACACTTTCTCCAAAAAGTTCACGTTTTATTTTTAAAGACTGTTGGCATTTTCCAAAAATATCGTTCAGGGGAGACGACGCACTGTTGTGAATGGTGATCAAGTAATTTTCCCCCAGAAAGAAGTTGACTTGTTCGGTATCGATACGATGGAATTGCTTGTTGTATTTAGGAAAATGCAAAATGATGAATAGGTACTTGCCGTATTCATCAATTTTTGGCCTTTGACTGCCCGAAAGACAGTCTTCCAGGTCGAGCTCATGAAATCGAAATCGTTTTTTGAGGTCAAGAATTTCACTTTCTTTTGGGTTGGTGATGTTGATCCATCGTCTTTTTTTGAATTTGATTTCTTCCATAGGGTTTTAAATTAGTTTTTTTTCTTCTTTTTTGGAAGATATTTAACTTTAATATCCACTTTTTTAACGGTATGGAGACGTTTTGCATATTCTTTTTTTGCGTTGAGTGAAAAGCGAATAATGGAAATCAATAATGCGAACATGAATAAAAACCACCAGATCCTCATTGAAAAATAGGGGATTCCCGCCTCTCGGAACAATAGAAGTACCAATAGGATGGTTCCATATCGTTGAAGGAGTTTTGGAGCACTGCGTATGATTTTTTTGGCAATGGGGTTCTTTAGGTATTTTTTTCTATAAATGGTTATGGCTAATCCTCCTAAAATAAAGAGGATCACGATCGCCAGTGTGAATTTTGTGTATTGAAAATTGGGATCGGGACGAGGGGTGAAATAATATTGTAAGGTGAGAATTCGATTCATGGTGTTAAAAAGATAGTTTTAAAATTAAATAAATTATTTTTTAGTGCTCTTTACGGGTTTTTTCTTGCTTTTTCCGATTTTTACCCCTTCTTCCTCTTCAATGGCCTCCTTGAGCAATCGTCGTTCCATTTCCTGATAATACCGCTCCAATAATGTTTGCCCCGGACGAATGATTAAGTAAAGCAAAATGCCCAAAATGGGAATGGCAATGTTGAGCAGGATCGCGAAAGTTTGGAAAAACAAGCTGTTGCTACGACTGATGGAATCCCGCGTGACCCAGATGATGATCGAAAGCCAAAGCAGGCCCACATAGACGATTCCCGCCATTTGAAACATCTGAAAAGAGGAGGATTGCGCGAATTCGATTATTTTATTCAGATAAGGCATTTTTGAAGATGAGTTAGAGTTTAATATTTTTTAGATTACTCTTTTATGAGGTGTTTTTTGTGTGAACAGTGGATGAAAAGAACAAAAGCCACTGCGGTAAAAATCAGAAAATTGACCTTGTGACAACTCGAAGGGACACCGTGAAGAAAATCAATGCCGAACGCACTCACAGAGTATAGCATAATCGCCAGACTTCCGGCCATTCCGGATAAATGTGTTTTTCGGTTGTATTTCATCACGTAACTTAAAATGAGGAATGTTGCCAGTGCCGAATACAGTTGTGCGGGATGGAGGGGGGTATTTACCAAAGGAATATTCATTGCGTCGAAAGAGATTCCCCAGGGCATTGTTGTGGGGGTTCCGTAATAACTTCCGTTAAAAAAATGACCCACGTGAATTAAGATGAGCCCCACGAGCCCGGAAAGACTGATGGCATCGAGCCATAAGTAAAAATCTTCTTCGGATTTTCGGCTCAGTAAATAAAGGACGATGATCAAGCCGTAAAATGCCCCGAAAGCACTGAGTTTTAGATCCCAAATATAAAATGCCTGCAGTATGTTTTTTATGTAGTGGCTATTATTTTCAATGACATAAAACACCCTACCTCCCAGGGCGCTTGCCAGGATCATGAAAATGAAATTGTTTGCCAGAAACGAAACATTCATTTTGTTGCGGCTGATGTAGCGCAATAAAAAAAGCATGCCCAGCAAAAAAGCCAATGCCAAAAAAAGATTGAATGTGTGAATGGTTATTGGCCCATATTGAAAGAGGACTTCATACATTTTTTTGGCAACTTATAGTGTTGATATTATTTTTTGGAAACTTTCGGGCATTATTTTAGGGGATTTATAAAAAATGGGCAACCTTATTCATGTATTATCGTATCACTTCAGTGGATTTTTGTTCGCTGTTCACACTGAATCCCGGTGGAGGCGTGCGATGGTCGGGTTCAATGAAGAAGGCATCTAACGATTTGGATTGTATTTTATCTATTTTCCCTTCCGGAGTGAGGGTGACTGTTGTTTGGAGAGGGCCAACAGAACAGATATCGCTTTCGCAAATTCCTCCTCCGCTGAACCGGCTGCCGCTTTCGGCAAGATCACCCGACACATTGAATCGCCTGATGAAATCCATGTCATAGCGCTGAGCACATTCGTATTGAGTCGCCTTCCCGCACGACACGCCTTCGGGGATGATTTTATTTTTGGTTCCCCCAATCGTATTGCGAGAAGCTATATTGCCTTGCCAGTACAGTTGGTTTTTAAGTTCCTGGGAGTTCAGATTGTTTTCTCCATAATAATAATCGGTGCCGTTAGGAGAGCTCATTAAACTTCCTTCGGCAAACACCATGCCCGCCAGATTTGTTGGATTGGAATCAATAAAAATATTGGCTCCTTCTCCCCGGTCTTTGAGCAGAATAATGCCGAAGCTGTGGCCTTCACTTTCGTAAGCAATGTTGTTTTTGATGACTAAATTCAATCCTCCTTTTAGGATGAGTGTCAGGCGATAGCCATCCGGGATCTGAATTGTTTTGTCCGACCCGTCTCCCAAAATGAGAGATTGCGTGGAATCACCTTCGTAAAAAAGAACAACCGTTTTTTCATTTTCATCGGTTTTGACACACGATCCGGATGTTTTGAACGTCCAGTGATTTCCTTTGGCGCGCAAAGGGGACATGCCGGCTGTACAAGAGGGGAGATTCAGGGTTATTTGAGAAACATTTCGGCGCATTTGTTCACTCAGCTTCTGCAGGCCTGTGACATTGACCACATCCAGGTTTTTTCCATCGTCATAAATGGTTTCTCCCGAGCCTATCCCCGTGAAGTTCACTCCGGTCATTTTTACTTTTGTACCGGAAACCAAATTGGCTGTCGGTTTATAAATCGTGAACTGAGGTTGGTCCGGAAAACGATAAGTGATGATCTGATGAATGTTCAGATTTAGAGAATCACTATTAAAATTAGGAGGGGTAAACAGAAAAGCGGGTGTGAACCCGATGGTTTGTTTTGACGCTAAACTGCCTGCTCCAATGGCCATCGGTGTCGGGTCATTGCGATCGATGTGATTTTTGGGGATGTCATAAATCGCATCCACTTCATAGCTACCATCTATTTCTAAAACAGAAGGCTCAACATCGTTTTTTAAAATGGAGTAGCTATTGTGAAATAGGCTGGTGAGTTCCGTTATTGCGCTTGAATCTGACCATTCACCTGAAAAATTTTCATAATGTGCTCCGGAAAGCGGGGGAGCGGGAGGCAACCATCCCCATACTAAGTCGGAACTGAGCGCGTGCTGAATTTTTTGAGTCTCGAGTAATGCCGCACCCGATCCCGTGAATTCAAAAACGGTGTCATAATCGATTGAATCCAAAATCGCATTGATGCTTTTATTTTTGAAATCAAATTCCAGCTGAGCCGGTGTTCCATCGATGACTTCACCGGTCAATCCTCCTGTTTTGATTTGACCGTTGAAAGCGATCAATCCCGGTTCGAATGAAAGGAGGGATTGATTGCCGGTGTTTTCGAAAAGATCGTTGATTTTTTTGGCGGATATCGGTTTTTGATTGATGCTGACAGCAGGAATTTCATCTTCCTGTATATCGATTTTAAACCCCTTGAATTCTATTGTATTGTTTTGTGTCGTCGGCGCAAAAGAAGTGATATGAACCGGATATGCTTCTGATTCCGGAATAATACCGAGGCTACTTGTTTCGCCCGGTGTGTCCAAAAAAGATTGATTGACCTTTACGGGAGAGCCGGGAGTGTTGTAAACCGAATCGTAACGCATTTGATTTTTAAAAAGTCCGTTGATCGTTATTTTACGTTTTGGACAAGTGGCGCAATCGATGGCGACAATGGGGTTTTTGGCAATGTCGTTTAGTGCCAAGTTGTAAGTGATCGGGTCTTTTCCATCGGCAACCCCGTTGTTTTTTGTGAAACTGATTTTGGATTTGTCTTTGTTGTAACTTCCTGCTCGGACAAAAAAATGAATGGGAGGGGAATAGCCCTGATCGCCGCTTGGCGTTCCTCCGATGGTGAGCTTCATTCCCGCTTTGTTGATGATGCTACCGGTTAATGTGTATTGGCAGTATCCCAGTGGAGGCTTTTTGATAAGCCCGATCATGGATATGCTTGCGGAGATCAATTTTTGATCAAAACCCAGGCTGATCATTCCAGGGGCATTGCATGCCGCAAAGTTGTTTCCGGGTTCTTTTTCCACGGTAATAAAAGAATCGTTACGGATCCCTGATTCGGGATCATCGGCTAGCTCCGCCCATGTGATGGTTCCTATTTCACTTTCGTTTAAAAACCACGCGTTTTCTTTTGCCAAAAGAACAGGGGGGGTTAAATCTGGAATCCAATCGGTGGAAGTGCCAAACGCGATGGTGTCTTCTTTCCCTTTTTCAAACTTGATCCATCCGAGTGTTTTACTCCACGCGTAACCGTGAAACATCTGTCCGTTTCCGTCCGGGTTTGGCCCCACCCACACCCCCCAGTCGTCTTGTGTTTGATTGGCGGTTCCGGTGGTTGTTCCCGCGGAGGACGCACTTAATTTGATCCAGCCGGCGTACTCACTCCAAAAATATCCGGTCAGCCTTCCGTTGAATTGAATCCGCGCGAAATCCGATTCAGGAAAGTCTACTTTAGTCAAAGCGTTTTGAATTTGCTGACCTTCCAAAATTGTCCATCCTATTTTGTCGTTCCACAAAAATCCGGTGAGTGGGCAATAATCAGACCCGCACTTGCCCTTGTCATTAAAGTCATAAATATTGGAAGTGAATGCGGAAGACCCCTGTTTTGCAGAATCGCCGGCATAAAAATCATTCTGAGTGCCTTCATACCCTTCGGGACGTATCGCCGTTACATAATCAAAATGCAATAAGCCTATCTTTTCCGCGTAAGCGGTGCCCGTGATGGGTGCTTTGGCATAGCTGACATTCGCGAATGCCATTGTGCTTAAAAACCCGATGAGAAGCCATTGTTTTAATTTCATTGGAGATGATTGATACAGCTATTTTTTAAAGAGAGGGTGGTGATTTTTTCACACGAAGCGATGTCTTTTTTGGCGATGGCCTGCTTTAAATAGAAACGATTCAGATTTTCGCCCTGAACCTGCAGACATTCGCTTCTTTTCTGATCATTCTGAATCGTGCCACAATAATTCAAATCCTTTTTCTCAAGGGTTAAATCAAAGTTGACTTCGTCCCGGCAGTTCTTTTTTTCTTCGCCTTCTAACGATTCGCAGTCGTTCAGCAGTTCCGGGCTACTTTTGCCGACCTGGGGCATTTGTTCTTTATCAAACTCGGTCACTTTGATGTTTTGGGTCACTGTTTGATTACAATTTTCTTTTAGGGCGCTATTTGTGATTTCATCACAGAATTTTGAGTTCAGTGTTTCGATGCCACTTGAAAAAGAAGTGTTGTCCAGACAGCCTTTTTTAAGAATCGAATCCTGAATGCTCTCGCACCGGGTTTTGTTTTTTGGAGTGTAGGTGAACATGGCGCCGATTCGGTCTGTACAATTTTGTCGCAAAGCCGGCTCCATGATCTTTTGGCATATTCCCATGTCTATTTCACTGATCGCACGATTATAATAAACCTGATTGAAGCACGTTTCGTGCTGCGTGGTGTTTTTTAAGATGGCGCATGTGTTTTCGTTTTCTTCTTTAATCGCCAACGCAAACCATGTGTTTTCGATGCAGTTTTGTTTGAGTTCGCTATCAAATTCAATGGTTTCACAGGCTTCCGGAGTTCCCTGCCTGAGTGCTTCATTCAAACGGACATTGTCCCGCTCTCTTTTTTCCTCTTCGGTCAGCTCAGGAGTCGCGAATTTTTTTCCATCTTTTTTTTCGGATTCACTTGTGGTCTGTTTTTCACTTGGAATGTTTTTTTGACTATGGCTTTGCAAAAATAACAGCACTCCGAATATCATCATGATCACTATAAAAAAGATGATCCAGCTCAGTATTCCTCCTTTTTGGTTTATTCTTGATTTTTTTCGCATTTCAACACTTAAAAATTAAAGATGAGTAAAACGAATAATCCGTATCCAAAAAAGAACAGAAAAAGAGAGCCGATGAAATTTTGTCGGAACGACCGGTTTTTGATTTTTAAAATCAAGTGACTGAGCAACAGAAATAAGGTGATGTTGATGATGAGAGGGGATTCCAGGGTTTTGAGCACAAAAGTGCCGGGGAGTCCTATGTTTTTTTCGATTGAAAAATCCACCAGAAAGAAGTAGATGATGTAAAAAAACAGCAACCAGCTTACAAAGCTATCCACTTCCACAAAAAATTCCGTAAAATCATGTCGTTTTTTTGGGGGTCTTTGAGGTGTTTCCTGTTCTGCTTTCTGCCCTGTTTCCTCCCGTAGGGGCGTGTCACTTTCTTTTAAGTTTATTCCGAGTGTCTTTTTTTCTCTCCATTGCTTCCATAGCTGTATCAATTCCTCTTTTCGTTTGGATTTAATGATCTTGCCGGCCGATAAATAACTCCTTAATTTTTTGAGTATTTCAATCCATTTTGGTGATCCCCCTGAGGAAGTGGGAGCGTTTTTGGTGTCCAATTCTTCAATAACCGCTTTTATTCCCGCCTGTTCTTTGGATAATTTTTGAGCGAGGACGGTGCCTTCGTGTTGCAAGGAAGAGATAGTTTGCCTGCCTTTTAAAAGTCCGAATTGTTTTTTGATCCGATTGAATATTCCTTTTATCTGCCCCGCTTTTTCGTTGGCTGGGGGCTGTTGAAAAATGTCATTGCCCGTATCCATCTCTTCGATCGGTGCAATGTCGTTTGCGTAAGATGTTTTGCTGACATCGTATTCCTCCGGGTTTTTGGGGTTCTGAATGAGCTCCAGCAAGGTACGGCTGACTTCCGCGATGTGCTTTGCATTGTTGCTCGTGCGGATTCTTTCCAGTTCATCGATTTTTCTTTTCATTTCGTTCATTTGCTCCGCGCTGAACAAAAGGCCATGCGTGCTGATGATCTTTTTGGTGATTTCGATTATTTTATCGATTTCGGACACCAGTGCCGGGTTGTTTTCGCTTTCCTCTTTCTCCATATATTCCGTTTTTTCCCGCGGGGTGGCCGTTTTTTCTTCTTTGAATTGTTTTTCGAATAAAATCAATTTCTGTTCACTGCCTTTGATTTCCGCTTCATTCGCTTTTTCCGGATAGAGCGCGAAAACATTGAATTGATATTCCGTTTTTAATCGTTTGTAAGCTTCGTAATCGTTTTTCGCGTCAATCGTCCCCTCAATGGATTTTTTATCGTGATCGCTTGCTCTGAAGAAAAAGGTTTGAATGCCTTCCTGTTTCTTTGATTTTTCTTCCGTTGTTTTTTTGCTGCGGTATTCTTCTTCCGAAATCTCGTCTATAGCAATAATCGAAAGCTGCATTTTATGCAATTCTTCCTGGGCGTCGTTCAGGGATAGGGCTTCGAGAGCACCATCGACTTTTTGACTGTTCTGTGTGAGGGCGGTGTATTTAAATTTCATTTTAGTCTGACTTTTGTTTGTGTCTTCATTTTGATTTATTTTAGCATGAATAATCAAATAGCAAAATCAAGAAAATGACGAAACCGGATTATGCTCCCGGTTGTTTTTGAGATATATTGTTTGTAAGTTTATTATTGAATGATTCTATGAAATACGCGTCGATTATTGTTTTTAAAAAAGGAGGGGAGTTCACCGATGTTTTGACCTATGGTATTCCATCGGCATTGGAGCCGGAATGTGAACCCGGGCAATTTGTTCGCATTCCCTTTCGCAACCGCTTGGAGCGGGGGATTATTGTTGCTGTCACCGATCAGCCTTCTTTGGACTTTTCCCCCGAAAAGCTCAAATCCATTGAATCTGTCATTTCCGGGTTTCGGCTTTTTGCGCATCAAATAGAATTGGCTCATTTCATTGCCACTTATTATCACACACATTTAACGCGGGCTTTGCGCCTGATGATTCCCAAGGTGATTTGGGAGGGGCGTTTTAAAATTCCCGAACAGGTTTCTTATTCCTTGATTGCGACAGAGGAGTCGCTTCGCGGTGCCAAACAAATAGCCGTTTGTGATGTGTTGAAAGCGCATTCGGGGTATATGCCGGAATTTCTGTTGAAGCAAAAAGTTCCCGGTGTTACCGGCACTACACTCAGCACGCTTGTAAAACGCGGGGTGATACAAAAAGCAATGAAACCGGCTTATTTGCCTTATTCTCAGGATTCTTCGATCTCTGAGCTTTTGCTTAAAACCTTGACCCCTGAGCAAGAGGAAGCTTTTAAAACCATTCAAACCGCTTTCAAGCCCGTGCTTTTGCATGGCGTGACCGGATCCGGAAAAACAGAAGTCTATTTACGGGTGATTTTGGAAGCGATTGAGCAGGGTAAACAGGCGATTTTACTTGTTCCGGAAATCGCTTTAACGCCTCAGATGATCGATTAT
Organism: Candidatus Peregrinibacteria bacterium CG_4_10_14_0_2_um_filter_43_11; assembly: GCA_002792495.1. GTDB lineage: Bacteria > Patescibacteriota > Gracilibacteria > UM-FILTER-43-11 > UM-FILTER-43-11 > UM-FILTER-43-11. The sequence continues at coordinate 15,528 of PFOK01000062.1, forward strand.
TTTCGCGGGATTTTCGGCGAGCGCATCGCCTTGTTTCATTCCCATTTGAGCGAAGGGGAGCGGGCGACTTCGTGGTGGAAGGTTTATACGGGGTTTTCCCCTTTGGTGATCGGTTCACGTTCCGCTATTTTCGCCCCCGTTCAAAATCCGGGAGCCGTTATTTTGGATGAAGAACATGAATGGACGTATAAGCAGGAGTCGAGCCCTTATTATGAAACGTTTCGGGTGGCCGAACAATTAAAAGCGCAACAGGGTTGCACCTTGATTTTAGGGAGCGCGACCCCGCGTTTGGAAAGTTATTACAAAGCCAAACAAGAGTTGTATGAATATGTATTATTGAATGATCGCGTGCAACAAACGGCGATGCCCATTATTCATACTGTGGATTTGCGCGAAGAGTTCAAGAAAAAGAATTTCAGTATTTTTTCTCTATTGCTTCAGAAGAAAATAAAGGAGCGTTTGGCCGCTCGTGAGCAAATCATTCTTTTTGTGAATCAGCGGGGGCTTGCCAGGGCGGTCGTTTGCCGGGATTGCGGGTATACCGAGGTTTGTCCCCATTGTGAAATCAGCCTTAAATACCATCGGTTCGGGGGCTCGGGGCATGTGTTGATTTGCCACTATTGCGGGTTTAAAAAAGATCCGCCGGTCACTTGTCCCACATGTCAGTCGTCTTACATCAAATACATGGGGGTCGGCACTCAGCGTGTGGAAGAAGAAATAAAACGCCTGATTCCTTCCGCGCGGGTGATTCGCGCGGATCGCGATACGACAATGACCAAAAACAGTTTTGAAAAAATTTACCATTCTTTTTTGAATCATGAATACGATGTTTTGATCGGCACGCAAATGGTGGCCAAAGGGCTTCATTTTTTAAAAGTCGGTTTGATCGGGATCATTCTGGCGGATGTGGGGTTGCACATTCCGGATTTTCGCAGTCATGAGCGGTTGTTTCAGCTGATCACTCAGGTGGCGGGGCGTTGTGGCAGAGGGGAAATGGCCGGTGAAGTGGTTTTGCAAACGTATCAGCCCGATCATTTTGCCATCACACACGCGGCACGTTACGAATACAACGCGTTTGCTGAAAAGGAACTCGGTTATCGGGAGGAACTCCGGTATCCGCCTTTCAGCCGTCTGATCAAATTCACGGTGGTCGGTTCGGATCTTGAAACATTAAAACGGCACATCCGTGAGGAACAGGAGGTGCTCGAAGATATTTTTACATTGAACAATCTGGCTTTTAAGATCACGAGCGCGCCCGCGATGATTCCCAAAATGGCAGACCGTTATTATTATCATGTGCTGGTACGCGGAAAAAACCCGGAGATCATTTTTAATCACTGGCATGTGCCCAAAGGATGGCGTCCGGATATTGACCCCATTCATACGGTTTGATTCCGTTATTTTGGCGGAACCAGGGTTTTGATCTGTGTGAGCAGTTCTTTGTCGGAAAATCGTGAGCTCGCGAATATGGTTTGGATGATCAAATCCATGTTATCAAACACGTCATTCAAGCTGTTGATGGTTCTCCAATGTGTGGCGCCTTCCGGATAGTTCGCCTGCAAATGCGCGACAATTTGTTGAGCCAGAGTGTGTTGGTTGGTCGATTCATCCCTCTTGGCACTTTCGGTATCCCGTAGCATTCCGAAAAGTGTTCCATCAAGCTTGTTCATAAAGTCATGCATTTTATTACGATGCTGTTGAACCGTCCATTCACCGTGATGTCCCACCCCGGCTTCACGGGCGATGGCGTTTAAAATGTTCGGGTTTCCTCTTGTGTACGGAGCCGATCCGTTTTCACGCAAGTATGCCACATTATCTACAATGCCATCCGCAACAGCCACCCACGCGACTTGTCGCGCGAATTCTTTGCGGAAGTTTATTTTTTCCGCCGCTTGTGCGTTTTCTTCAAACCACTGCAAGGCTCCCACGTACGCGTTTTCAATACCGGTGTCTTTGGCTTCCTCCTGTCCGGAACGCCCCTGAAGATAACGTTTGGCCGTGTGTCCATCGCCCATGGCGGCAATACTGCGTCCCCAATCATGATCCCAACCGCGTTCGGATACGGATTTACGCACACGCTGGATGGTCATTGTGTCATTCTGTACCTGAGTCCAGTAGAAGTTCTGGAATTCTTTGCCCGGTTTCCCTTTTTTAAAATCGTCTTTAAAATAGGTTTCACAATAATCTTTATAATCTTTGGCGCTTAGTGGCGGTCTTTTGCTATAAATCCACTGCGTTGCCGGCCAGGTATTCAGATTTTTATCCAGCACAAGTCCTCTATCCTGTGTCAATAATCCTGTGGCCATGCCTGCCATGAGATAAAAGAAAACTCCTTCCGCGTAACATTTCCCGTTCTTAATACTGTATTCCAATCCGGATTCATATTCCTGAGGATCCACGTTTTGACCGTTCATGTGCATATTGAGCAGCTGTTCCAGTCGTTCCGTGATCTGATCCTGAATGCTGTCGTAGGTGGCTTCAAATTTCTTTTTCTGTCCTTCATATGATTCATGGTTTTTACTCTCCAGTGATAAAAACTCATCGTAATCCCAAATTTGCCCGGTGGCACTGTGCAATTTTTGACGCAAAAGCGGCGGGTTGTGCAACAGTACCGGATCGTCCGGTGTCAAATGGGTTACATTCTGCAGTTTATTGAGTACTTTCCAGAGGCTTGCATCACGCCAGTCAATACGGCCTTTGTCGGCTAATATTCTTAAAATGGCTTTTACCTGATCCTGATTGGGATCAATGCTGTTTGCCGCTTTTTTTAAAAGATTTTTAAGTGCCCAGGCATCCATTGAGCTATACCGGTTTTTCCATTCATCCACTTCTTCCTGTTCCGCTTTTTCTTGTCGCGCGGTGGCTTCGCTGGCCAGAGTTCCCGCGAAGGGGATGGTACTGAACAAAGCCTGTCCCATTCGGGCGGCGTGATCGTTTTGTTTGCGCTTATGGCGACGTTGGAAAAACTCTTTGACCTGAGCTCCCACCTGAATCATATCGCCGACTGCCAAAAAGGAAGTGCAGTTCCAGAGTTGTCGGAAGGGCGTGATTTTTTTGTTCTTGATGTGCATGGCGGCTTCCGCGAGTTTTGGGGTCATTTCCTGTAAATCCTTGTTTACCTTCTTGATGCGTTCTTCTACTTCTTCCGCTGAATATCCGTTTGATGTGCTTCTGTAATCTTCATTGAGTTCGCGGGTTCTTTCGTTGTATTTGTTCATCAAGTGCAACAAATCACTTGCCCCCGGTAAATAACCGATGTATTCGGAGCTTCCGATCTCTTTTATGATTGCTTTTGATTTGTTGATTTCTTCTTCAAAAGTGGTTGGGGATTTATTGCCCACCACTTCGGTGCCGCCTCCGCCGCCTTCTTCCGACGCTTTGGAGCCACCTCCCCCCATGCTGTCATACCCATGGATTTTTTCTTCAATATCCCCGGCAGACATTCCTGTGTCCGCAAGGGCGAGTCCTGCCATGAGCTTGCTCAGTTTGTCCGCCGGGGTTCCCGGTTTTATGTTTTGGCTTCTAAAATCATTTTGCATGGCCCAGAGTTCTCCGGTCATGTCTTCATCGCTCCAATCGTCCGCGGTGTAAGGCCCTTTGTATCCTTCCGGGTAACGGTTAGGGTCATTTAATTTGGACGGTCTTTTGTCGGGAAAGGTTTCCACAAAAGCATGTCGGATCTCCTCCCATTTTCCGCCGGTTTTATAGCGGTTGACCTGATCCCTTTGGAGATTTGCATCATGATCGAATTCCACATGGCGTAATTCGTGGGTGATCTGCGCCTTAAAATTTGCCAATGCCGTAGGATCATCGTTGTTTATGCCTTCGCGATCCACGATGATTTTCCATTCATCCCCGAATTCATAAAACACCATATTTCCGCCCGTGTGATCCCTTAAATTACGAACACCGCCTTTTCGGAGTGGGTAATGCTCGAATGTATTTTGGTCCACATATTCTACATGTTCAGCAAAATTCGCTTGTAATATTTTTTGGATTTCACCTGCACTATTTACTGTGGCGAGTTGTCGTATAACGGCAGCCGCTTTTATAGCGGTTTCGGATGATTTCGGATCCAGACTTTCCTTTGCGTTATCCCTATCTTCCATCAGACCGAGATCGTTTTTAAGGGTGTCGAGCTCTACCAAAATAGCTTGCAGTTCTTTTGGTTTTGGGGTATCGCCCAGAGTCCTGATTCTTACCGTTAAGGCATTCAGGTATGTTGCTTTTTCGGAACCCGGTTTATTCCAGTCCGGAAGGCCATTTGTCCATTGAATGTCTTTGGCAAAATCGGAAGGTTTTCTTCCTTTTTCGCGCGCCAATAATGTTTTGATCGTGTCGTTGGCGACAGGTGGGGGAGTGACTCCCGCGTCTTTTAGCTTTTGAATGCGGTCTTTTCGCAATTGCTTCTGAATAGCCGCGATGGTTTCCGGAGTTAGGGTCGCGATTTTTTGCCGGATCGCCTCAAAACTTTGAGTAATCACTTGTTTTACTTCGGCGGTGTTGCTTTTTATGTAGTCCAAATTCGGCATGGGCGAAGATTGGTCGCTTAACGCGCTATCCAGATCCGCTTCGGCTTTGTCGAGTCTTTGATCCATGTTTTCCAGAGCCGTGTCTATATTTTCCCCTTTCACTCCATTGAAAAGAGCAAGGAACGCCTGTTTTGACTGAAACGCTTTTTCAAAGACACTACGGTGTTTTTCACTGAAGCGGGCTTTATTGGTTTCAAATCGATTTTTTAACGCTTCATAACGATTGCCTAAATAAACGCGCATTTGTTCCATTCTCATTTCGCGTGCTTCGAGCAACATGTTGGCAATCTGCATTTTTGCCTCATAAGGCAGTTTATCGGCAAGGCTTACGAGGTTCTTTTCTTCTATTGCTCTTACATGCCTATGGGTTTGTCTTGCCTGCACATCCGGACTCTCTTGTCCTTCAGTGAGTTTTAGATAAGCCCTGTAATTTTCCTTCGTTTCATCACTATCGGCGACTCCTCTTGTTTCTAAAAATTGCTCATAACCGGGTATTGAGCCGGTATTTCTTTGACGTTCGTCGAATCCCTCCCTTTCTGCCTGCGATTGCTTTGCACGCCGGCGAATCCATCCGCTTTCATCCGTTTGCATTGATTCCAGCATTCGATTGATTGCCTCAATTTCTGTTGTATTCTTTGCTTGTTTGGCTATTTTTAGTCGGGTTTTTAATACTTCTTTTTCCTTTTTGTAATCGGCTTCCGCTCCTTTCAGATACATTGCCCCTTCCATCTTGAAAGTGGTTTGCATTGCCACTTTGTCGGCTGTGTCCATTCGTGCGTTTGCGATTTTGATTTGTCCTTCCAGTTTTTCGTCAAAAAACGCACTGATGTCCGTTTCGAATAAATCACTCAAGTCCACCGGGCTTATATTGGCCGTATCGTTCAGTCTGGCTAAAAAATGGGTGTAAGACGCCGCCTCAAGACGTGCGTTCCGGAATTCTTCCGCCGTACGAACGGGAGCTTTGAGTGACTCCATTTTAGTTTCGCAGACGGTTTTTTTACGGGTGATTGTCTGTACATTTTTTTCAGTTCCCGGGGCAATCAGCTTTCCGATTTTATGACGTTTTCTTTCGGCTTCAATCCGGTGCTCCAATTGTCTTATTTTTCCCCCTAAAATGTCTTGTCCGTTGGTGTACTTACTGGGCAATTCGGGTTTGTCAAGGGCATCGGCCGTTTGTTGCCATCCCGGTTTGAATCGGGAAAAAAGGCCTTTCGCGTCGCGAAAAATCAGTCGGTTTTCACCGTTTTTTTCAAAAGACCCGCTTTGTTCGTTTTTAAAATGCTTCAACATAGTTTTATAAATCTATATATTATAGCATAAAAAGAACCAATTTTCAATGGATTTTAGCTTTCAAAAAAAGCCAAATCCACGATGCTGTTGCCGGGTTACCTTTTAGGCAGACGGGTCGTTTGTTTTCCTGTTACTAGCCCGTTTACTCTTTGCTTATATCACCTTTTTTTATTTAAGTCAATAAAAAACTTATACTCCTTCGCTTTTATAATTTCATATAATGCGCCGTAGCCTAAATAATTACTTTTGGCTGAGCTAAAGCGAAAATAAAAGCTTCGGCGTATTATACTAATTTGAAATTATTTAGGCAGAGGAGTATAAAAGTATTTTTTAACCCCCTTTATAGCTGGAATAGTATAAATTGGCATAATCCCTCGTCATTTCGACCCGCCTGAAGCAGGTGGGGAAGAAATCCCTTTGCCCACTATTTCCTTCAAAATAGGCAGTGATGATATTGTGTCATTTTATTATGGTTTAGCTATATAACGGGTGGAATCTTTTTAAGCATCACTAAAAAACGCGTTGTTACCTTTGTGTATATACAAGGGGTAAGAACGCGCTTTTTGATTCGTGGCTATTTTGTCAAATCGAGCATTGTTTTGATAACCGTATCCGGATTGAGAGACATGCTGTCGATACCTTCCTTAAGAAGGAATTGGGCGAAATCCGGGAAGTCGCTTGGACCCTGACCGCAAATGCCCACCTTTCTTTTTTTTCGTTTTCCCGTTTGAATGATCCAGCTGATCATGCGTTTGACGGCTTCATTGCGTTCATTGTATACATGGCTGACGAGCTCGGAATCTCTATCCACACCGAGTACCATCTGCGTGAGATCATTTGAACCGATTGAAAAACCGTCAAAGATTTTGCTGAATTCGTCTCCGAGGATCACGTTGCTTGGAATTTCACACATCACATACACTTCTAAGCCTTTTTCACCTCGTTTTAAACCGTTTTTTCCCATTTCGGCAATTACTTTTTTACCTTCCTCTATCGTTCGGCAGAAGGGGATCATGACTTTAAGATTGTAGAGCCCCATTTCATCCCTTACTTTTTTGAGTGCCTTGCATTCCATGGCAAAAGCCGGTTGAAAAACGGGATCGTAATAGCGACTCGCACCACGCCATCCGAGCATGGGGTTGCTTTCGATGGGTTCGTATTCCTTTCCGCCAATCATGTTGGCGTATTCATTGGTTTTAAAATCGCTCAAACGCACGATCACGTCTTTTGGGTAAAACGCGGCGGCGATCAATCCCACCCCCTGTGCCAGCCTATCGATGAAAAAGTCGGGTTTGTTTTTGTACCCGTATGTGATTTCATCGATTTTTGCTTTTACTTTTTTATCCGTGATTTTGCTGTAATTGAGCAGGGCGAGTGGGTGAACCTTGATGTATTCATTAATAATGAATTCCATACGGGCCAGTCCCACGCCGTCATTGGGGATCATGGAAGTGGCAAAAGCGATATCCGGATTGGCTAGGTTCATCATGATTTTTACTTTCGGCTTTTTCAAATTTTTAAGGCTTGTGCGTATCACGTCGTACATCAAGATCCCGTCGTACACGTTTCCCACAGAGCTTTCGCAGGCCACAGTGATATTTTGACCACTTTTGATCATCTGCGTTCCGTTATTGGTTCCCACGACGCAGGGGATTCCCAGTTCGCGAGAAATGATGGCTGCATGGCAGGTGCGTCCACCACGGTTGGTGACGATCGCTGAAGCGATTTTCATCACCGGTACCCAGTCGGGATCGGTCATGTCGGTCACGAGCACATCTCCTTTTTTAAAGTTTTTGATTTGTTTGACATCAAGAATGACATTGGCTACCCCGGCGCCGATTTTAGCACCCACCGGAGCCCCCGTGGCGAGCACTTTGCCTTTCACTTTTAATTTGTATTCTTCCAGAACGGAATATTTATTATCCTGAGAATGAACGGTTTCCGGACGGGCCTGAACGATGAAAAGTTCCCCTGTCTTTCCGTCTTTCGCCCATTCCATGTCCATGGGTTTTTTGTAGTGTTCTTCAATGATCACTGCCCATTTTGCCAATTGTAATATCTCTTTGTCGTCGATACAGAATTCTTTTCGTTTGCCTTCCGGTACTTTTACATTTTTTACCGGTGATCCTTTTGTGCCTGTCGCGTAAATCATTTTTATTTCTTTTTCGCCAAGGTGTTTGCTGAGAATAGATCGATAACCGGTTTTTAAGGTGGGTTTAAAAATATAAAATTCATCCGGATTGACTGCCCCCTGTACCACATTTTCCCCCAACCCGTAGGCGGCGTTGATGAGTACGGCATTTTGGAAACCGGTTTCGGTATCGATGCTGAACATGACACCGGAAGCGGCCATGTCGGAACGAACCATTTTTTGAACGCCAATCGAAAGACCGATGGAAAAATGATCGAATCCTTTGTTTTCCCGGTAGTAGATGGCGCGATCCGTAAAGAGCGAGGCAAAACATTTTTTGCAGGCTTCCAGCAAAGCTTTTTTCCCTCTGATGTTTAAATAGGTTTCTTGTTGTCCCGCAAAAGAAGCATCCGGTAGATCTTCCGCTGTCGCGGATGATCGCACGGCTACGTCACAGTTTTTCCCATACAGGTCTTCCATTTTTTCGTATGCTTTTTCAATCACTTCGTTTAGGTCTTCCGGAAAACTCGCCGCGCAGATCATGGAGCGCACCTTTTTTCCCTTGTCTTGCAAGTCGCTGATTTCCTTCACCTTTACCCCTTGAAGTGTTTTTTTGACTCCATCCTTTATTCCCGCTTTTTCCAGAAAATGATGATAGGCGTGTGCGGTGATGGCAAATCCATTGGGGACACTCACCCCCTTTTCTCCCAATTTTTGTACCATTTCGCCAAGCGAGGCGCATTTTCCTCCCACAAGAGGAACATCTTTGATGCTGATTTCATCAAACCAAAGAATCAAAGCATGGCGACGTTTGCTCAGGCTTTTTAAAAATTTTGTAATCATGGGGCAGGGGGTTAAATTACTTTTTCAATCATATTAGCATAGATTTTTTTAAACCTAAAAAATTATTGTTGTATTTTTCTTGACACAATTCATTGTTTTGAGTTTGCTAATATACTGATTTTTAATTTATTTTTTTATGCCAAATAAAACCTTCGAATGATCAAGTTCAGGGGTTTTGTGATGACAGAGTTCAGGCCGCCTTGCGAGCTTATCGTTTTGCGGGATTATCACATTAAAACCATTTTTTACTTCTGATACACCACCATATTGTTCATCTGAATCATTTTCATGCGGAATATGGTTTCGGCCACTTCGGCGCGCGTCATTCCGTTGTTGGGATACAGCTTATTTCCGTTGGTATCGATGATGTTTTTTTGGTTGGCCATGTAGGCGTAGGGCGAAAACCAAGAGTATTTCGGAACGTCGAGATAAGGAGCCGAAACAATAGAGGCGGATAATTTCATACTTGTTGTTTCGAATAAAATTTTAAGATATTCGGCACGATTGACGGTTTGTGCCGGTTTAAAAGTGCCGTCGGGGTATCCTTTCACGATTTCTTTTTGGATGGCTGTCGCGAGTGTTCCCGCATACCAGGCGTTATTTTCCGTATCGGAAAAGGGGAGTGATCCGTTCACGCCGCTTTCCACATTGAAAGCGAGCATCAGCATTTTTAGAGCTTCCACACGGTTGACGGTTTTTGCGGGCTGGAAAGAGCCGTCTTGGTAACCATTAATGACACCTTCTTCTTTTAGATATTTTATGGCTTCATAATTTGGATGCCCCAATTTGATGTCGTTAAAAGGTCGGCTGTCCTCTTGTGTTAGCGGGTCACTTTCTCCAACCAATGCGCCGTTTTGCGCACGCAGGCGGATCCGTGTGTTTTCGCCCAATGATTTGATTCTGAAGGTGGCTATTCCATTTATGAAATCACGTGCGTTTAAACGATTGGGGGTAATGGTTGCTTTGCCTTCAGTTGCGGTTATTGCCACCTCTCCGCTAAAATTCACCGAGGAGGTGGGATTCCCTTCGCTGTCCACGGCGATGAGTTTTATCACTTCCACCATTCCCTTCTGAAAGTGGCCGTCATGTTCGAACTTCAATGCGGTGGTATTTGCCACTTTTTCAATGAAGGTGATTTGATGAGCCGCTCTGCCGATGAGCACATTGCCGATTCCCGCTGTACCGCTTTTAACGACCACATCTGCCGTTCCGTTTTTGAAATCGGATTTTTTGAGAAGAGGCTGAAGACTGTTTCCTACACCACTCACCTGAACCTTGATGATGTCATTTTCCCCTAAAGTATTCAATTGATTCTGTTCGTCGGTGACGATGATGCGCACTCCATTATTGATCAGGCTGACTGTTTCGCCGGATAGCTTAAAAATCAGTAAAGAGGTATCGACTTTGTCATTCTGAATCGGTTCGATGATTTCCACAGTATTTGGCTCCACGATCGTTGTCGGTGTTTCTTCCGGTTTCGTAACCTCGGTGATGGTAATGATTTCCGACTCTTTGTCGGATTCATTGGTCTGAACGGCTCCTACGGTGTTGGCGGCTATGGCTGAGCTGCTTAAAATAGTATTTGTGCCAAGATATTTCAACGAGAAGGTCATGGGATTTAAGGTCATCTCTTTTGCCTTTCCTATTCCCAATCCCGCGTTTATGGCTTCAAAAAAGCTCAGACCGGCGTCTTGGGATTCCTGCCATGTAAAAGGCCAATAGGGGTGCCATGGTGCGGAATCACGGTCGATTTGAAAATGCAAGTGCGGGCTGCTGGCGGTTCCTGTACTTCCGCTGGTTCCGATCAGATCTCCTTTGAGTACATTTTGACCTTCTACTACGTTGATGTCGCCTAAGTGATTGTAGCTTGAATAAATGGTGGTGGTTTTTCCCGGATTGTCAGAATCCGGCACATCGATGTGTTTGATCACGATGTGGTGTCCAAAACCGTCACTTTGCATGGATGTTTTAATCACTTTTCCGTTCGCAATTGCATGGACGGGTGTTCCCGAAGGAACACGGATATCCACCGCCAAATGACTGCCGGAGTTTTCGTAGCGACTTCCATTGTAATCCCCCAAATAAACAACGGGGTAAGTGATTTTTGTATTCCGTATTAGGTCCTGCGCGTGGTTTCCCCATTGCAATTGGTCATCCGGGAATTCCAGTACGGATAGGTCGTAAGGAGGCAATGAAATTAAATCCTGAGGAGCGATTTCGTTGTAAACGGCTGTGTAATGATCCCCACTCCAGTTGCTCCAATCCGGTATTTTTTCTATGGGTAAAACGGTTCCGTCAAAAGATTCCGGTATTTCTAAAACGCTTGCCTTAAACCAATCTCCGGTTTGGTTTTTATAATAAACCAGTACCGTTAAAAGAATGGTTGCTATTGCAAGTCCCGTGTATTTTAAAATCATTTGCCATCGCGCGGGAATCCACTGTGTTTTTGAGATACGTACACTTTTTTTGCTTTGACGGATCTTGCGAATGTGAAATAGTTTTTTTGCTGTCATCGGTTTTGGTGTTTATTTTTTGCAGATGGTTGCCTAAAGTCCTTTAAAATCTTATTATTATAGCAAAAAATCACCCAAAGATCAATGCGTTTAAGACATTTAACACTCAAAGGCTTTCGTAATTTTAAAGAGATTGAATTCGATTTCGACCTTAAAACGCCTTTGGTTGTTTTTGTCGGTCCCAACGGTCAGGGAAAAACCAATTTACTGGAAGCCATTTTTTTGTGTGGGCTTTCAAAGTCCTTTCGTACCAGTGATTTTTCTGACCTCATTGGTTTTGATGACGAGTTTTGTCGTCTTGAAATTGAAACGGAATCCGAAGATTCATTTCGTAATAATTCTCTTCGGCTTGAGTTTATCGCGACTCGTGTTCCTCCTAAAAAAACACTCAAGTTGAATGGAGTGATTAAAAACGCGATGGATTTTATAGGGAACTTGCCGGTTGTCTTTTTTTCTCCGGACGACATGACCAACCTTCGTGATGCCCCTCGCTTTAGAAGACGCTACTTGGATGTAATGATGTCACAATTGGATCGTCATTATTTACAGATATTATTGGAGTATGACCACGCTCTCCGTCATCGAAATGCCCTTCTCAAACGCATAAGAGATCAAAAATCCGATAAAAATGAACTTGATTTTTGGGATGCTAAATTGGCGGATTTGGCCAAAAAAATCATTGCCGAGCGGGAGAAATCGGTTCAACAATTGGTCGCTATCACTGTGCGTCATTATCAAATCATTGCGCAGAAAGACGATGCCCTCATTATGAAATACAAACGTTTTGTCCGTCCCGATGATTACTTGAAACAATTGGAAGCTGAACGCGATCGGGATATCGCTACAGGCCATACGCATTCAGGGCCGCATCGCGATGATCTTTCTTTTTTATGCAACGACCATGATATGAAAGAGTTCGCATCACGCGGGGAATGGCGTAGCCTTGTATTGGCACTTAAATTCGCGGAGATGGAACTGATGCGGAAAGTTCTTAAAACAACCCCTCTTTTGCTTTTGGATGATGTGTTTTCGGAATTGGATCATTTGCGGCAACAGTATTTATTTGAAGGGCTTGAAGGTGTGCAGACGTTTGTAACGACGACTCATGTTGAATTTTTGGAAGGGCTTGATTTTAAAAAAACGATTTATCGGATCAACGAAGGAAGGGGTGAGATATGATTCCTGTTCTTAAAAAAGGCGGGTGATTTTTAAACCTTTTAATCATTTGACATTATATTTTTAGGGATAATTTAAATTTTTGGTGCTTTTTTCAGGAATTTCCCGGAAAAACATTCATCATTTTTTTCTTCGTTTTTTGCTAAGCCCGCGGTGTATTTTGAGTTTGTTTTTCCTGTGGGCAAATGATCCGTCACAGCTGTTGGTTGTATTGGGAATATTGAGTTCGTGGAATTTGAGGTATGTGAAAAACCAGGATAGGTTGGTGATGAGCGAACGGTAGACGCTACGAAGGTGGTGGTGGATGTAATGGTAACGTTGTGTTGAGGGGTTGGCGCAACCGGAAAAATGTCCGGATTGCCGCTTGCAGAATTTAATGGCTTATCGAAATGAGAGATCGTTTCACAGAAGACAGTGTGACAAGTGCAAGAAAAATATTATTTCTATTTTCGCAGAATCCGCGCCATGCCCTGTTTATTGCAGAGAATGTTGGCGGGGGGATGGTTGGGAAGCCCTCGATTACGGAAGGGGTTTTGATTTTGGAAAGCCTTTTTTTGAACAGTATTTTGAGTTGATGAAAGTGGTTCCGCAACTCTTTATGGTCAACGCGCTTGGAGAGAATGTGGACTATTCCAATTACGGCTATCGAAACAAAAATTGTTATCTTCTCATCTCAAGTGATGATTGTGAGGATTGTTATTTCGGAAATTACCTATGGAATTCCAAAAATTGCATGGATTGCTTGTATGTCACAAACAGTCAGGTTTGTTATGAGCTAACGGATAGCCATAATTGCTACCATTGTTTTTATTCCGATGAGCTCGAAAACTGCAACGATTGTTTTTTCTCATACGATCTTAAGGGCTGCCAGAATTGCGTTGGGTGCATTGGCCTGCGTCACAAATCTTATTGTTGGTTCAATGAGCAGCTTTTGGAAGAAGGATTTAAAGCGAAATTAAAGGATTTAAATGCAAATGATCCATCCCATTGGGTGAGTAAATTAAAAGAAAGGAAAGGGGATGTATTTCATCGTTCTACGACCACTGTGAATTGCGAAGATTGTCTTGGAGATCACATAAAAGACTGCAAAAACGCAAAATTTTGTTTTGATAGCTATGGCCTTGAGGATTCCAAATTCATCGTCAATGGTCCGGGGCAAATCAAAAATTGTTATGATTTTTGTGGGGCCAAAGAGCTCGAAGCCTCGTATCAGGGAATTTCCACAGGAGGCCCGGGGATAAATTTACTGTTTAATAATCATGCCTGGTCGGGTTGCGCGAATGTCATTTATGGATCTTTCAACGTGGCTTCTCAATATTTATTTGGCTGTGCGGGGGTAAGGCACAAAAAATACTGTATTTTGAACAAGCAATACTCCAAGGAGGTTTACGAGGAATTGGCACCGAAAATCATTGAGCATATGTCTGCCTCCGGAGAATGGGGTGAATTTTTCCCGATCCGATTTGCTTTTTTCCACTACAACGAAACACTGGCAAATGATTTATTCCCTTTAGATAAAGAGGCGGTTCTCAAAAGAGGATGGAAATTCAGAGAAGAAGAGGGTGTAAAAGGTGCCCCTGTTCAGGAAAGGGTTAAAAAATGCGCTGACTGTGGAAAGAACTATAAAATGATCGATCACGAACTTCACTTTTATCAGAACGAGGGGTTGGCGCAACCGGAAAAATGTCCGGATTGCCGACACAAAATACGAATGAATAAAAGAAATCCCTACAAACTATGGAAAAGACAGTGTGGCAAATGCGGAACAGAAATATTAAGCACTTACGCTTCACAGCGCCCCGAAAAAATTTGCTGTCAGCAATGTTATTTATCTGGCACATATTGATTTTGCACATCACAAAAACCCCTTAGAACTTGAGAAGGTAATATAAAAAAATGGAGCTGTTGTTCAGGGCTGATTTTACTGCGACAATGCTCCGTAGTTTCAACGAAGGAGGATGGAGCCACCACCCGGAATCGAACCGGGGACCTCACCCTTACCATGGGTGCGCTCTACCAACTGAGCTATAGCGGCTTATTTAGAATAAAACAAAAAACAAACTACCGATTTCATTTCTTCAAGTCAAGAATTATTTACAAATAAAAACCCCGCCACTGCCACTTTCTCCATACGTCTTAGATAATTCATAGCTCTAGGTGGGAAAGGCCGGTCCAATGACAATCGGACGTAAAACCTATAATCCCTTAAAAGTGCTGATCGAATGTGCGTACAAAGTGTTTTCGGACAATTCAGAGTTTTTATTTTTGTTTTTCTAGCCTTATTGAATCAAAATTTTGTTCAAGAATCAACCTTTTTAAATTGACAAAGCGAGAGATGGTCATGTTATTAAAAATAACCCTACGGTGATCCATTCATAGCCATACTGCAAATAAGTTCCAAAAAAGGAAAAACCCATGGCGCCATCCAGCAGGCGATCGGCAATGATCAGCAAAATAAGAAAGAAAGGTCCTTGGGATAAAAAGTGCTGATACCAATCTTCTTTGGAGCGGGGGATGAAAAATCCCAATAATTTCGATCCGTCCAAGGGGGCTATCGGGATAAGATTGAACAAAAATAGAATGATACTGAGGCTGTAAATAGCGGAAAGCGCACCTTCAATCGCAAGGGGGGGATGGACATAACGAATCACAATAGCGATCAAAAGGGCGGTTACTAAATTGCTTAAAGGACCGGCAATAGCAATCAGGGCGGAATCCCGGCACGGATGTTTAAGATTGTTGTAATTAAAAGGAACGGGCTTCCCCCAGCCAAAATGGGCAATGAAAATCATAAAAGTCCCCAAGACATCCAAATGTCGCATGGGGTTCAAAGAGACACGTCCGGCCATTTTAGCCGTGGGATCACCCAGCTTATAAGCTACCCACGCGTGAGCCGCTTCATGAACGGAAATACAAACCGCCAACGCGATCAGTAAATAGAAATAATAAATAAAAATAATGGAGAAAAATGAATGAATAAAAACAGACTGATAGAATCATAACACTATTATGGGAATTAGAGAAAGAAGGCATTCTACTTGAAATTACAGACCTTCAGATGAATTAAAGTTTCGACTTTGTTTTTATAAGTTATTATCTATAATGATCACATAATCATTTTCTTCAATCGTATATGGAGAGGTGGCCGAGTGGCTGAAGGCGCCGCTCTCGAAAAGCGGTATTCCGAGCAATCGGGATCGAGGGTTCAAATCCCTTCCTCTCCGCCAGTCTTCGCCCAAAGAGCTGGCCAGTTAGAAGTGATTTGTTGAGCGAAGTGATGCAAACAATGTTTTGTGTAAGTAAAAACATTTCAACGAAGTAAAATTGCTAAAAATTCAAGTATCTGTTGCACCACCCAAAGTGATCTCATGAAGAACTTGGTTAGGTGATTTAAAGTTAAGGGATTTTCTTGGTCTGTTATTTAGCCTTTCCTGTCACAAAATTAGATTGACCATATTACAAACAATCTGTAGAATATCTTCGCTGTTGAACTTGATATTCCTTATTGCAGAGGAATGTGAATTCATTCGCGCTTTATTTATTAACCTTACTGCTTCGTTTTTGTATGCCTATTCAATTGGCATAAAAAAACAAAAGGCGGTAAAAAATGTTTATGTTTAAAATTATTGACGAAAATTTAACGATGGAAGAACTGCTGAGAGATTCAGCAGACGTTGTTAAGCCAAAATTAGGTTCCGTGATTGAAGGCTGTGTGATCAGTATGAAGAAAAATCATCTCGTTGTGGATCTGAATGGAGTTGCCGTGGGAATTGCCTCCGGAAAAGACACACACGACAGTTTTGGAACCATGAAAGAACTGAAAGAGGGGGATATGGTCAAAGCCGTAGTGATCCAGGATGAGAATGAACACGGAATGGTTGTACTTTCGCTTAGAAAGGCTTCCCAATCTGCACGATGGGATCGTTTTGAAGCATGTTACAAGACCGGAGAAATGATTGAAGTAATGGTGAGTCAGGCGAACAAAGGAGGTTTGCTTTTGGATATTGATGGCATCAAAGGATTTATCCCTGTTTCTCAGCTGGCTCCTGTGCATTACCCACGTGTGGAAGGCGCCAACACCACTCAAATTTTAACGCGTTTGCAGAAATTGGTCGGCGTTAAATTGAACGTAAAAGTCATTAACATCGATCGCGAAAGTGGGAAAATGATTTTATCCGAAAAGGCCGCTCAGCAGGAGGAATCACGTGACGCGCTTTCTAAGTTGATACCGGGTAGTCATGTCGTTGGTAAAATCAGTGGTGTGGTTAAATTCGGTATTTTTGTCACATTCGAAGGTTTGGAGGGTCTTGTCCACATTTCGGAAATTGCCTGGGGGCATGTTAGCGATCCTCATCAATACGCTAAAGTGGGCGACAAGGTGGAAGTGGAAGTCATTGGCATTGAAGGCGATAAGCTCTCTTTGAGTATGAAACGATTGACTCCAGATCCATGGCAAAAAATCGCCGAGAGTTATCCCATTGGTTCCACCGTAAAAGGAGTGATCAATCGCTTCTCGCCTTTTGGTGCCTTTGTACAACTTAAAGACGATATCAACGGTTTGATACACCTTTCCGAAATCGCAGACAGCAAAGTGGATGACCCCGAAGATTTTCTTACTGTCGGAGAAGAAGTGGAAGCCAAAGTTATCAATATCGATCGTGATGAACACCGTATCGGTTTGAGCTTGAAGGGAATGGGCATCAAGAAGAAAGCCAAAAAGAAAGTGGAAAAAGAAGAAGGGGGTGAGGAAACCGCAGAAGAAGTAAAAAAAGACAAGCCGGCAAAGAAAGGTAAAAAAGAAGAAGTGAAAGAGGAGGTGGCCGAAACAGTTGTTTTAGAAGATACAGAAACTTCAAAAGAAGAAGATAAAGAGGAAAAACCTAAGAAAAAAGTGACTAAAAAGAAGAAAGAAGAAGCGGAAGAAAAATAATCTCGAATAATTCAAAAAGACGGCTTTGATCAAAGCCGTCTTTTTTATATTCACTTTTTTGTATCATTTTCGTTGTAGGCGCGACGTTAACGTCACGCCTACAAAAGTGTGTAGATACGCCTTCTCCTAACACTCTTCGATTTATGCTATATTTGTTGCATGAGTGATTTAAACGAAAAACAACGCGAGGTGATAACCCATAAGAATGGTTCTGTTCTGGTGATCGCCGGCGCGGGAACGGGGAAAACGCGCGTGATCACCGAACGCATCGCACACATTGCGAATGAAAAATGGTGTGGCCACGATCAGATTTTGGCTCTCACATTTACCGAAAAGGCGACGGCGGAAATTGAAGAACGGGTGGATAGGCTCATGCCATTGGGTTATCAGTTGATTCCCATCCATACTTTTCACGGATTTTGTGATAAGCTACTGCGAGAATTTGGAATGGATATCGGTCTTTCTCCCAATTTCCGTATTTTGCAGGGAGTGGCACATTGGTTGTTTTTAAAAGAGCATCTTTTTGAATTTGAATTGGATTACTATCGCCAGATGGGCAACCCCACCAGTTTTATCAGCGCTTTGATTTCGGTTTTTGCACGTTTCAAAGAAGAACTCAATTCCCCAAAATTCGTTCTGGATGCCGCCAAAAAAAAGGCTAACGAAGCTGTGGAAGAAGCGGATATCGTTGAGGCAAAGCGCTTAACGGAATTGGCAAAAGCGTATGAATTTTACCAGCAATTGCTCACAGAAAACGGGGTTTTGGATTTTGCGGACTTACATTATAAGGTGATCGATTTACTCAAAAAACGCCCCAATATTCTTACCCACCTTCAAAAACGTTATCAATACATTCTGGTTGACGAGTATCAGGACACCAATATCGCGCAGAACGCGATTGTTGACGCGCTCGCCGCCGTTCACCATAATTTGATGGTAGTGGGAGATGATGATCAGTCTATTTACAAATTCCGCGGAGCGGCTATTTCCAACATTCTGCAGTTTCAGGAGCATTATCCGGACGCGAAAAAGATTGTGCTGACTGAAAATTACCGCAGCAATCAAAATATTCTTGATGTTGCGTACCATTCCATTCAGCACAACAATCCCGATCGTTTGGAAGTGAGAGCCAACATTGATAAAAAAATTCACGGCCAGCGCTCCGGTGATGAAAATTCCGTGAGCCTGGTTCACTCCACAACGGTGGAGCAAGAGGTGGATTATGTCATCGAAGCCATTGCCGCACGCACGGAGCATGGAATTCCACTTTCCGAAATTGCGATTCTGTCGCGAACCAACGCGCAATTACAACCGTTCATAGAAGCGTTTAAAAAACACAATATTTCTTACAACTTTGTTTCTGAGCGAGGGCTTTACCAAAAAAAAGAAGTGCAGGATTTAATGGCGGTTCTGCGTGTGCTTTCTAATCCCACCGATGACCTCAGTTTTTACGCGGTTTTGCGCATGCCGGTGTGGGGAATCACCATGGAAACCATTGTGACTCTAATTCAGGAAGCCAAAAAAAACTACAAATCGGTTTGGAAACAAACCAAGCAGGAAGCGGAACAGCAAAAGGATTGTCAATTTTTAGTAAAGACACTTCAGGACTGCCTGGATTATTCCAGGGATCACACGGTTGGTGAAGTGCTTTATCGTTTTACGGATACGGTAAAACTTTATGATCTTTTGCTGCAAAAAAACACCATCGAAGCGGAAGAACAGATTGTGAACATCGCTACTTTTTTCAATAAGGTTCGCGCATTCGAAAAAAGTGCCAATTACTCCACCGTTATTGATTTTGTGGCATACCTGGATTTGGCGGAGGAAGCAGGAGAAAATCCGGCGGCGAAATTTGAAATCGAAGATCGGGAGGGTGTTTTTATTTCTACTATTCATGGCGCCAAGGGGCTGGAGTTTGACACGGTTTTTTTGGGAAGCTGTACCAACGATCGCTTTCCCGGCGCAAACCGGAAAGACCCGATTTCGATTCCCGATGAATTGGTTCACGAAGTGCTCAGCGATTCCGACACGCATATTCAGGAGGAGCGTCGTTTATTTTATGTGGCTGTGACCCGCGCAAAAGAAAACCTTCATCTGATGCATAGCGATTATTATAGCCCCAGTAGCGCCGCGACTCCGCGTAAACGCAAACGTTCCCGTTTTATCGATGAAGTGATCGATAACATTAATTTGACGCAAATCGAAAAAACGGTAGAAGGGGTGGAACAATTTTTAAAACCGTCCAAGCCCGACGGGGTGATCCACAAGTCGCACCTACGGGAAGCATCCAATACCCCAAAAATAACTCAATTCAGTTATTCCCAACTAACGGAATTCGAGACGTGCCCGCGCAAATACCAATACAATTACGTGTATAAAATTCCGCAACCGATAAACGGTAATTTCAGTTTCGGCACCACCATGCACACCACACTTCAGGAATTTTATAAAAATGTGGAACAGGTAAAGCAGATTTCTCTTTTTACCGAATTTGAACCCGACATGTCACTCGATAAACTCTTCGCTATCTACGAGGAAAAATGGATTGATAAAGGGTACGAAAACAAAACGCATATGGAACTTCGAAAGGCTCGTGGTCGCGAAATTCTGGAACAATTTTACGATCATTTTAAAGAGGGAATTCCGCACATTCGGTTTTTAGAAAAAGGTTTCAAACTCAAAGTGGGGGAGTATACCCTTTCCGGTCGTATCGACCGTGCGGATGACTTGCCGGATGGCACGCTTGAAATCATCGATTATAAAACGGGTCGCAGTAAAACCCAAAAGCAGGTTGAAGGTGACCTTCAACTTTTTTTGTATGCGCTTGCCTCTCAGGAGTGTTTTGGCTTAAAAGCGTCCCGTCTCACGCTCTATTTCCTCGACGACGATTTACAGGTTTCGGTGGAGCCAACGGAAGAAAAAATGGAAAAATTAAAGGCCGAGATCATCAAAACCGCGGATCAAATCAACACTTCCGATTTTTCTCCCACCCCGAGTAAATTCATTTGCCAGCATTGTCCGTACAATAAAATCTGCAACGCGGCTGAACTTTAGCATTCATTTTCCTTAAGATAAATAGTAGAGTGCAAGACCTTTTTAGTTTTAATTCATTTTATTTATGCCTGAACAATTGGAATGGAAAATACCTGATAATGATTTTTTAACTCACAGACATGCAGAGGCGACATTGAGTAAAGTAACTTTGGTAACCAATTGTGTGGATTCCACCTTTCCTCAATTTCACTATGAGAGATATCGGGCAACCGTATTTGTAAAAATCGACAAGCAAGAAGAAGAGGATATTTTTTTTGAATTTTGTGAATTAGGGAGCAGTGATGTAAAAATGACACGAGAAACATTAACCACCCTTTTAACAGGGCGGGGTTGGCCTGAGTTTCCCTTTGAACACGCTATTGATCTCGTTCGTGGAAAGTACAATGAACTTTTGGCCATAGATGTAGAAAAAGAAAGGTAGAGAACTCTATTTTTTAGTGACATGAAGTTGATGATGGCGAGTAATCCTGTAATCAAAAAGGCGATAACACTTACCCACACGGGAATCGCGACGGAGGCAATTGTTAGAGGTAAGGCGTAAATCGCGCGTAGAAGATGGCAGATGGAAACAACGGTGAATAAACAAACTGAAAAGATCTATGATGATTTTTTTTATAAAAAGAGGTTAAAAAAATAATGTTTTTTGGTTATACTCTCTTTGCGTTAATTTCTCAAATCCGCCCCGGAAAGTTAATATGAATTTATTGGATAAAATGAAAATGAAAGCTCCTTTACTTGCAGTGCTAACCCCATTTCTTTTGAGTTGTTTTCCCGGAGCCCACAGAGATGATTATTCTTTCATAAAATGTGAGCAGTTGCTCACTAACGTTCGGGAGGGGTTAGGAGAGGCTTTAAGGCTTACTGAAGCCGGAGAATGTCAAAAAGGTGTACGAATACGTACGGAGGCTTTATTGCATTACGCCAACAATATGCCTGTCGTTTGCTTGGGGGAAAGGGGTCTACCTGGAGCGGCACAAATACATGTTCATGCTCCGGAGGCACAGTTTGTTGAGGCATGGAAGGCGCGTTGTTTATCTGTTTCGAACGAGCCGATGACGGCAGGAAAAGTATTTGACAGGTGAACGAATGTTTACTATTATTGTCATAATTAGCAATAAATGCTTATCGATTAACGTATAAAATCTGTTATCATATAGTCTGGTTTAATTAAAATCTATGAACATTATCAACATCTTCATCATTGTTGGTATCGGTGTAGTCGGGTTTTTGGTATACCAGCTCACACAGGAATCCAAACGCTCCCGTGAGGAGAAGGGGAATGACAAAACCGTTTTAATGTTGCAGGAGCAACTCAGTCAATTGCGTGAAACATTTGATAAGGGGTTAAAGAGCCAGGATAAAACCATGCAGGATCAAATGCATCGGTCACAAGAAGCACTCCAAAATCAATTCGCTTCTACTAATAAAATCGTTCAGGAAGTCACTGTGGAGCTCACGAAAATCAAGGATACAAATAAACAGGTGGTCGGGTTTGCCGAGCAGTTAAAAACACTCGAAAACACCTTAAAAAATCCAAAACAGCGCGGTATTTTGGGGGAATTTTTTCTCGAAAACCTTCTTTCCAATGTGCTCCCACCAACCAGTTTTCAAATGCAGTACGCTTTTAAGGGGGGTGTTATTGTCGATGCGATCATTCGCGTGAACGATAAAATCATTCCCATTGATGCCAAGTTTTCTCTCGAGAACTACAACAAAATCATGGAAGAGAAAGACGACACAAGTCGGGAGCGATTGCAGAAAGAATTTAAGTCCGATCTTAAAAAGCGTATCGACGAAACCGGTAAATACGTAAAACCCGAAGAAAATACAACTGAATTTGCCTTCATGTTCATTCCGGCGGATGGTGTGTTTTACAACTTACTCTCTCATAAAGTCGGCGCATTAGAAGTGAATACCTCGGATCTGATCGATTACGCGTTCAAAAAAAACGTGATCATTGTTTCGCCTATGACCTTTTACGCGTACCTGCAAACGGTGATGCACGCACTTCGAGCCCTGAAGATTGAAGAATCTGCCAAAGAAATTCAAAAATGCGTAGGGGATTTAGGGCGTCATATGAACGCGTATCAGGATTACATGATCAAATTAGGAGGTCATCTTGGAACCACCGTGAACAGTTACAATCATGCGGGAAAAGAATTCATGAAAATAGATAAAGATGTGTTTCGCATCACAAAAGGGCAGTCCGGAGGAGGAGCCGATATTCCTGCCATTGATTCCCCCAAAAAAATGGAAGACATTCACGTCGAAATAAGGGGGATCTCAAGCAAACCGATCGCGGCAGAATTGGCAGAGTGAAGGAAAAAGAGTGAATTTCGCCTTCAGAGGGTGGAAAAGTATTTCGACATCATGGAAGATAGTGAATGGTTAGATGAGTGTTAAAACCATTGCTTTTTTGGCTTAAATTTGCTATAATAATAGGATTAAATATTCAAATGCAAGCAATGATTAAAAAATTATTCATCACCACTCTTCTGATTTTTAGCTTATGTAACGTAGCTTTGCCCATGTTTTCGGCCGTACCCATTGCTGTGGCACAGGAATCCGCGGACAGTTTGGATAGCCCTGATTTCATGTTCAACTTAAGGGCGATCACGCATGAAGACATCAAAGAAGAAAAATTCATCAAAGGAGGAATCAATTTTATTTTCGAACGTGTGATTACGGTCATGGCAATCACGGTCAGCTCCGCGGCAGTATTGATGATCACGGTGGGGGGTTTTATGATTTTGGCTTCCGGAGGACGTCAACAATGGGTAGATAATGGAAAAACATTCATTTTCAAGTCCATTATTGGCCTGGCGGTAACGCTTGGGGCTTATATTTTTGTCACGACAGTTCAGGTGCTCATTAACAATATTTATGGTTAAATACGTTCGTTTCGTCATCATCGGGTTAACGATGAGTTTCTGCCTGGCAGTGATCGCTCCGATGGTGAGCTATTTTGAAACATCAGCTTACGCGCAGGATACATCATCGGGAGAAGAAGCCACCGTAAAACCGGAAAAACCGGATCTTGCCTCCAAGCCTTCGGAGTGCAAGAGTCAAAAGGTCGGTGACGACATGATGGTGCCGGAAAACTGTTTGTTTTTGGAAGAACCGATTGGCGGAAAACCGAATTACGATTTATTCGTTGTGGAATGTCATCTAAATGAGGGGAACAAAACCATATGCACGTATTCCCTCTGGGGAGGCGAAGCGATTGATTCTACCAAACACGGCCCCGTACAGGCGATTGTAACGCGGCTTAAAGGAAACAGCGAAAAAAACGGAATGATATTACTCTATAGTTATCTTGAGCTGATTTATCGGTATTTTTCAGGCATCATCGTAGGTCTTGTGGTTTTATTCATCATCATCGGCGGGATTCAAATGACCACTTCCTCGGGAGATACTTCCAAATTTGACGAGGGCAAAAAACGGATCATCCGTGCGATTACCGGAATGATTTTCTGGTTCCTTGCCTCTCTAATTTTATACACAATTAACCCAACTTTCTTTGCGTTTTAACACACTTAAAGCCCGGCTGACATTGCTCGTATTCGCGTTTCTTCAAATGGGTGCCAAAGCGCATGCCATTACTCTGGGAAATCGTGAAGTCGAATTGAGTTCGCCTGTAGGCAGTGATATTTTGCCGGGCGGTGGTATTCATCAGGACGAAATCCGTACGAGTTTTGTTTTTAGCAACCTTATTCCTTTTGTGATCAAATACGCGATCCGTCTCGCTGTCATTCTTGCGGTAGCCGCTTTGATCGTGGGGGGGTTTTTGTTCATCACTTCTTACGGAGACACGGAAAAACGCACCACGGCCCAGAAAACCATCATGTGGGCATTGATCGGTCTCATCATCGTCATGACCGCGTTTGGAATCGTCACCATTATCACTAACATCAGCTTCGTTTAATATGATAAAAACCGCTTACAACCGCCGGCTCAAATTATTCCTGATTATCTTCAGCGTTCTTACATTGTGCACGAGTGTCTATGCCGACGCGCGTGATGACTTCAAACAGGTTCTTGAATCCCGTCAAGAGCAAGTCACTTCCGCCTACAATCAACTGGACTTCCGGGTCAAGGGAATGAACTCGTATGACCCCAAAAAAAACGGCGCCAAAGATTTGCTCGGAAAAGCAAAAAAAGCGGTTGATGACTTTAAAAAACTGGATGCCGGCAAACAAATTGATACATTGGCAAAAGACGTTTACGACGCGAAAAAAGAATTTAAAACAGCGGAAGAAAACGCGCTATCAGCCATCAATGCCGTGAATTTATTTTTACTGAGTCCGGCGCGTCCCGGCAACGTTCCGGAAGGGGATTTAGTCGAGGATTTTGCTCCTCAGATCATTCGGCTTTTGTTCCGCTTTACTTCCATCGCCATTCTCATTTCCATCCTTGTTTCCGCGGTCATGATGATCACGGCAATGGACAACGAGGAACGTCATACCAAAGCCAAGCAAATGCTTATTTTTTCCCTCATCGGTTTTGCTTTTGTCGTGCTGGCTTTCGCGATTGTCAAAGCGGTGACCGACATCGATTTCTTCGGATTCGTTTAAACCGTTAAAACCCCATGAAAAAACTCTTTTATCGCATAGTAGGCACCTTCCTTTTATTCCCCTTGGCCATGAGCAACACTCTGGGGATCACTATCAGTGACTTTCGGGATGAAGTATTCCGTCCGGATAATTTACCGGTCGGCAGGGAAGGGGATGGCTCGGTAGAAACAAAACTTATTGACGCGTTCAATTTCGCGATCAATTTAATTCTGTACGCTTCGGGAAGTATCGCGGTTTTGATGTTCGTGATCGGCGGTGTGCTTTACATCACCTCCCTCGGTAAACAGGAACAGATGGACAACGCCAAAAAAACGCTTAAATTCGCTCTCATAGGTTTGCTGGTGGTTATTTTTGCTTACGCCATTGTCACGAATATCATCGACCTCATCTACCGGACAACGG
>PFOK01000090.1 GCA_002792495.1 Candidatus Peregrinibacteria bacterium CG_4_10_14_0_2_um_filter_43_11
AGGTATGATAAACTGGATTCGGCTTACAGTGGCTTTGTGATGCTGGGAATGATCGCTTTGTTGCTAAAAGTTTTATGTTAACACTACCTAGAACATTTTTAACAATTTTTTGATTAATACATGAGGTAAATCTAAAAAGATATTATAGATGCAATTAATTACATAAATAGTAATTATTGGTATTTATATTGTAATTTTATTTGATATGTGATATATTATTAATGACAAAAAAGACAAAATTTATCATTTTCTACAATAATAATATATGAAATCACAAGAATTCGCGGGTCTGAGTGCGCAGGAACGAAAAATAATTAGCCATTTCTCGGCGTTAGAACAAAATTCACTTAATACCGATGATGTAATTAAAGTACATCCATGTAAGCGGGAAACGGCAAATCAACTCTTGAGCCGCTTGACCAAAAAGGGTTGGCTGCAAAGGCTAAAACACGGTCTATATACAATAGTGCCATTGTCATCCTCAACAGGAACACCGGCCATCGAGAATGTATTGCCATTGGCGATGGATCTGTTTAGGCCGGCATTCATATCTGGCTGGTCAGCGGCAGAGCACTGGAATTTGACCGAACAAATATTCAATAGTGTTTCTGTTGCTACATTGGCACATCAACGAAAAAACGATCAGGCTATTGGAAATATTCAATATCGCACCAGGACATTAAAAAAGGATCAATTTTTTGGGACAAAAACGGTATGGTTTGGGAGTCGGACTGTTGAAATTGCTGATCCGAGTCGCACAATAATTGATATTTTAGATTTGCCACGCTTTGGAGGTGGTGGTCGGCATATGGTTGATATCATAAGCCAATATTGGCGTTCAAATATGTGTAACCCAGATTTGTTGCTTGATTATGCATTAAGGTATAAGCACGGGGCAGTATTCAAACGCCTTGGATTTCTTGCGGAAAAATTAAATGCGCCTGTATCGAAAGAGTGGCTTCAGTCATGCCAAAATCATATATCAAAAGGCATATCTAACCTTGACCCTGATGGCTCAAAATCAGGCAATATTATTAGCAAGTGGAACTTAAAAATTAATTTACCGCTAAATGATAACGAAAAATGAAATACTAGAACTCTCTAGTTATTATGCACTTCAGCCAACGACCATTCAAAAGGATTATGTAATTGGCTGGATACTCAGGGCTATATCAAATCACCCAAACCTTTCGCGCTGGGCATTCAAAGGTGGAACATGCTTAAAAAAGTGCTATTTTGAAACTTATAGATTTTCTGAAGATCTTGATTTTACAATACCATCTGGCCAATCAATAAATAGCGAGTTAATTAAGACATATCTCGAGGGGGCAGTAAGTTGGATCGAGGACAATTCAGGCATAATTTTTTCCAGGAGAGACTGGAAAATTGAAGAATATGAAAACCCCCGCGGAAATACATCATTCCAGGCAAAAATTTCTTACAATGGTCCTATTGGCGGTCCAATAAATTCACTCCCTAGAGTAAAATTTGATATTACTCAGGATGAATTACTGGTAGATGATCCACAGCCTCGCAATTTACATCACGGTTTTTCAGATGAATTTAATCCAAGCCCGCAAATTCTCTGCTACACCATAAATGAAATTCTTGCTGAAAAATCACGTGCTCTTTTTGAAAGAAACGGTAGAGCACGTGATGTTTATGATGTTATAAATATCAGTCGTAACTTTAGAAAAGAAATTGAACCGCAACACGTAAAAGAAATCGCTAATGCCAAGTTTAAATTTAAAAAACTTTCGGCACCAACTGTATATCAAATAATGAGTGCAATTGATCAGGATGTATTAAGGGCAAATTGGGAAATGCAATTGGCTCATCAAATAAGCAATCTTCCTCCAATTGAATCATTTCTCGCTGATTTAGAGGATGCGATTGCCTGGTGGTTAGAGCCAAAAAATGCCAAGCCAAATCTAGATCCTATGCCGCAGGCAAGAGGCCAAATAGTTCCACGTATATTTTTCCCGACTATTGGTTATCGGACTACGTCATCATTGGTGATTGAGATAATTCGCCACGCCGCTCATAATAGACAATGTGCTCTAATCTCGTATCATGGCTCAATAAGACTAGTAGAGCCATACGCATTACGATATCCATCAACAGGGAATGAATTACTGTATGTTAGAGAAATTGAAAAGGATGGAAGACCATCCGTTAAGGGGAATAATCCTACTGCTTATAAAACTAACGAAATAGATTCAGCATCCATATCAAGTAAAACCTTTATGCCGAAGTGGGCAATAGAACTATGATATTCTAAAAATGGAAATCACCCCAGAACAACTCAGCCTTTACATGTCACTCTTCGGCGGCCGGACTGATATTTACGCGAGAAGATGGGAAAAGAGCGGAAAAAGCGGCTACAGCCCCGCCTACGAATTTAATTGGAATGAATACATGGCTTTTAAGGCGAAAGGCGGTACTATGAGGGATTTTCCGAATAAAAAATTACTACCTCTTACTGAGGATACCATCCATAAACACCTTCTCGGACAGCATATCATCGGCCTCTACCCACTACTCGATAATAATACCTCCTGCTTTGTAGCCGCAGACTTTGACGGCGAGTACTGGAGGGATGAAGTGGGGGCTTTTATAAAAATTTGCGAAAAACACAGCATTCCTGTTTATCCGGAAAGGTCGCGTTCCGGCAACGGCGCGCACGTATGGATTTTTTTCGAAAACGCGTATCCCGCGTTCAAAAGCCGTAAAATTATCCTTGAGCTTATTCGTCAGGCGTTGAATTTTTCCGAATTCGACAAAGAAATCAGCTTCGACAGGCTGTTTCCAAGCCAAGATTATCATAGCAAAGAAGGCTTCGGAAATCTTATAGCATTACCCCTCAACGGCAGTTCCCTTATAAACGGAAATACGGCGTTCATGGATCCTGAAACCCTTCTGCCGCTTGCGGATCAGTGGGGTTTTCTCGGGAGTATAAAAAAATTATCGGCCGCCGAACTGAACCAGCTCTATGATATCTTCATTGAGGACGATGGAGAGAATAGAAAAGCTGCAACTCCCCCTTCATCCGATGCTGAATCAGGAATCCTGCATATCTTTTTAAAAAATCAGATTTATCTTAAAAGAAGCGAGCTTAACGGTAAAATCATCCGCTATCTCCGCGAAAGCCTGAACTATTTCAACACGGAATATCTGATCAGGAAAAAAATCGGCAAAAGCACCTATAAGACGGAAAAATATTTCAAGGTTATTGAAGAATCGGGCGACATGGTCATGATCCCAAGAGGATTCGTGAGAGAATTGGTCAGCTTCTGCCAGGAAAATAGATTGCCTTATCAGATCGTTGACGAGCGCGAACTGGTCAAAAAGACTATTTTTAAGTCAAAAATCATCCTTTATGATTATCAGGAAGATGCGCTGGCTGTCACTGATGGGAAGGATTTCGGGGTAATCGTGGCTCCTCCGGGAGCGGGTAAAACGATCATGGGGCTGGAACTGATCGCGCGAAAAGAACAGCCCGCCCTGATTCTTGTCCACAGGAAACAGCTTTTTGACCAGTGGATTGAGAGGATTCAGTCTTTCCTTGGAATCCCGAAAAAGGATATCGGACAGATTTACGGAGCCAAAAAGAAAGCCGGACAGAAAATTACTGTGGCAATGATGCAAAGCCTGGCAAGAATGAAGGATACCGAGGCGGTTAAAAACAGTTTCGGCACCATTATCGTGGACGAATGCCATCATATCCCGGCCAAAACATTCCGCGAAACAATCACAAAACTCAATTCCTATTACCTCTACGGCCTGACCGCCACCCCGAAACGCAAACACAATGATGAAAAGCTGATTTTTGTTTACATCGGGAATATCCTGGCGGAAGTTGATAAGCAGTTTAAACCGGATGAAGAAATGCAGATACCCCAAGTCAATCTGCGTGAAACCGGTCTGACATTGCCCTTTGATTATCTGACAGACGACTTACAGATACTTTCTAAAGTGCTGGTCTACGATTCAGCAAGAAATAGTATGATCGCCGGAGATATAATTCAGCAGGTTCAGGAAGGCAGGAAAATACTTGTTCTGACCGAAAGAAAAGAGCATGTGGAAATCCTTTCGCTTTACCTGAAGGACAAGGCTGAAATAATTACGATCACAGGGGATGACAGCACCGCAAAGAAAAAATCCAAAATGGACCAGATCAAAATGGGGCATTTCCAGGTCCTGATCTCAACAGGCCAATTTTTCGGAGAAGGAATGGATATCGAAAACCTCGACTGTCTTTTTCTGGTCTACCCTTTTTCTTTCGAAGGCAAATTAATCCAGTATATCGGCAGGATACAGCGCTCAAAAGGGCGACAGACGATTTTTGACTACCGTGATAAAAATATCAGCTATTGCGAAAAACTCTTCAAAAAAAGAAACCGATACTATAGAAAAATGAATAATGTTTAAATCTATGACCATGTCCAAAAAAATCAAAACACTCCATGCCCTGAACTGGTTTTACGGCAATATCTGCACCAGGAAATGTTATTCCGACTCCGGAAAACAGAAACGGTGCTACGACAAGATGCGTGAGATCATCGTTGGCCACGAAGATTTTATGATCACCCATAAGCTTTTCATCTGGGCCATGCGTGAAAAACACAAGGTATGCACATTGAGTGAGGCTGAATTCCAAAAAAGCGAAAAAGATTTCTGGGCAAAGAAATTACCGTAAATTCTTACAAATTATTAAAAATGTTCTAAAGATCTGTTTGTTTATACTAGCTTTCCAAAATAATTTTAAAAATG
>PFOK01000067.1 GCA_002792495.1 Candidatus Peregrinibacteria bacterium CG_4_10_14_0_2_um_filter_43_11
ACTTTAACTACTAACTACTAACTTTAACTACTAACTACTAACTATTAACTATTAACAATTAACAATTAACTACTGTGTACTGAGAACTGAGAATTAGCGATAATGTTTTTCTATATCCATCATTTCCCTCACTCGTCGCGCGTGCCGTTCATCACCGGAAAAATCGGTTGCCAAAAACGCACGAACGATTGAAACAGGATCATCCGGAGCACCCTCACGACCGGGAGTGGCAACAATATTCGCATCGTTATGCTGACGTGCCAATTTGGCGGCATTCACACTATAGGCCAAGGCAGCACGAATTCCGGGAACTTTGTTGGCGGCAATGGAAACGCCGATTCCGGATCCACAAACCAAAACCCCTTGTAGCCCGGGAGTAACCGAAACCTGTTGAGCGACTTTTTCGGCATAAATAGGATAATCCACCGACGCCTCACTATGTGTACCGACATCGATAAATTCATACTGACCGCCCAGTTCTTTTTTAATTTGCTCCTTGGTGGCATACCCGGCATGATCGGAACCGATAACGACTTTTTGCATAAAATAAGGAGTTAAAAACCGTAATCAATGTAACACAATCTCCAATTGATAACCAATGGTCAACCGATTGGCTCCCCTATTGGTAACCTATTGGAACCAATGGTCAACCGATTGGTTCCCCTATTGGTAACCTATTGGAACAAATGGTAAGCAAACAAAAATATAAAATACCCCATGCTCATGATCATGATGACATAAGTGGCATACGTCACCAGCTTCTGTTGTGTTGAATCAGGAAAGAAGGTGGCAAGATCGAAACTGCCGTTCACGGCAAGAAAAAACCCGAAAGCGACACCTGCAACAATGCCAATAACACGTGATCCTGCAAAAATAGCGGAAAGCGCAATGCCAAAAAAAGCAAAACAAATCGTGACCAAAATCACCCGAAAAACAGCCTTAAAAAAGAGCTGACGACGATAAACGTGCATTTCTTTTTGATGAAAAGCGTTATCGGAAGCTGAATGAGTCTCGCGACAAAATGAAACAGGCCGATGCCCCCCATCCTCCGAAGATTCAGCGTGAATCTGAGAAGTTTGCCTTAAATCATAAGCATGGCGTTTTTCCGAATCGGAAAGGATTTCATAAGCCTCGCTCACCTCATAAAAACGCTTTACCTCAGCCTGATTCCCGGAATCCGGATGCGTTTTTTTGGCCAACACAAAATAAGCCCGTTTGATTTCATCCGCAGTGGCCTGTGGTTTTACCCCAAGAATAGCGTAAAAATTTTTCATGAATTCAGTAAAAAACCGGATACAAGATTACCCGATTTAGTGAAAAACAGGAATTGAAAAATAACGTTTTGTAAAATCACTACCATTCAAAAGGATCTTCGGGAAAAGAGCTCCCCTCTGCAAAAGATTCCGGCGAAACAAAAGGGTCTTCGGGGAGAGTACGTGCTTCCGCCAAAGAACTAGAAGATGCCGAATGAATAGTAAAAAATACGGGATCAATAGTACATACCCTCTCCCCTTCCGCACTGCCACACGATCAGGAAGAAAATCCGATCCGCCATGAACAGGCCAAATATGATTAAAAGAAACAGTACTAATATCTTCCAAACGATTGATAGCAACCTCCTGTGTTCCTCTTGGTCCAGGAGAACGGTTAAAGGTAAAAGTCACCACAAAACGCACCCCCTCCACTGTTAATGTTTGAGCAGAAATACGATCGTCAGCCCGAAATGAACTCAGAACAAGCCCTGCACCACGCAAAACGCCCTGAGTGAGCAAACGATACCCCCTCATTCGTTTCGCCTGTTTTGCCAACTCCGGATGATCCTCCGATAAAGCGTTGATTTGAGGAGAGACAGGGTGACGGGAAGAAAAACCGGGCCATGGCTCTAGCTCAATGAATAATGGAGAAGTTTTTGAGGGCATAAAATAAAATAATTAAAACTGTCCGCAATCGTCGCACGTGATCAGGCAAGACGCTCCTCAGGCGCACCTCTTGTAGCCCGCAGTGCTTCTTCGGGTACAGTATTAAGGGTAAAAAAGGCAGGAGTTGTATTAAAAAAACGATCACGTTTTCCCACGGCAACAGAAAGAGGGGCATAAATCCCTCCACCCGAAGTAGGCCAAAGAGTGGTGGTAGAAACAGCGTGTACTCTTTCAAGAGGATCAACAGATACCTGTTGTGTTCCATGGTTAGGACGAAAACCATTGAATGTCACCACAAAACGTGTGCGCTCTACGGCCAAATCATTTCCGGAAATATAATTAGTAAAACGAGGACCAACAATCCGAAGCCCGGCATCGATCAATACCCCCCGTGTAATCACACGATGATCTTCGATCAATTCCGCCTGCGCTACTAGATCAGGATACTCTCGTAGAAACGCATCAGAGTGAGGTGAAATAGGATGGTGAGAAACTTGTCCATCATCGAAAGGTTCCAACTCAAGAAATAAATCGAGTGATTTTAGTAACATGATCAAACAAACTAAAGAATTAAAAATCAATCAGTCAATTCCTCAACAGGAGAAAGAGTAAAGTAGCCTGGTTGAATAGGTTGAATGTTACCTTCTACCTGTGCCAATACGCGAGGAGCGGCAGCACACAAAGATTTCCTATGACGAAAGGAACCATCGCCAGCCACAAAAGAAATTGTTGGCGCGTACGGATAAATATTGACTGGGGTAACACCCGATGAACCATCGTGAGTATGACCGAAAACCCCTAAAAAACGCACACGCCCTTCTATAAGTTCATCAGCGGTAATAGGATCGTGAAGCAAGGAGCTCAATTGCAATCCCACCCCGGCAAGAACACCCTGTGTTAATAAACGACCCTCCTCAATTGCCGCAGCCCCTTCGGCCAATTCTGGGAATCTAGTAATTAGACCATTACAACGAATGGGATGTCGAGAAACTCCCCCCTGAGGAAGTTGAAGGTCAATAAATGTAGGAGTGGCAACAGATTTTGACATAAAAACAGTAAGAAATTAACAATGTCTATACTTCTAGCCATTCCATAATCGCTGTACGGATTTCAGGTACCAATGCCACTCCTCTCTGTATATTCATAGGAAGCCCCATACCAAATCGAACCTGAAAACCTGCATCACCCCACATTACTGTTCCGTCTGGATTTACATTACCTACATTAGAAATACCAACATTCTCTGTTGAGGCTAAAGCCGCCATTAATACGGTGAAATCAACGGAGTTAGGTGCCAAGAGCACATGTTCAACATTTCCTCGTTGAACAGAAACAAAATGAGCTCCCTGTTCTGGGAGTTCAGCACGAACAGTATCGGCGTCACGAACTTCTAAGGCAACAGTCATAATATTTTTGTTAAGATTAAAGGAGGATCATTGAAACATATTGAAAAACATTTGTAGATAAAAAATTCCATCCAAAATTGTGAATCACTAAACGCTAATCATGACTAAAACTGCCGTATAAATCGCAAATCGTTTTCAAAAAACAAACGAAGATGATTGACGCGATATTTAATCATCACCATGCGATCCAACCCCATTCCAAAAGCGAATCCGGTTAATTTATCCGGATCATAACCGACATTACGAAGAACATTAGGGTGAACCATGCCCGCACCTCCTATTTCCAACCAACCGCACTGCTTGCACAAACGGCAAGGCACGTCATTCGGCAATTTACCACTACCATGACAAATAGGGCAGGTGCAATCCATCTCCATTCCCGGTTCTACAAAAGGAAAGTAACTGATACGAAAACGGGTTTGAATGGAAGGATCCTCGAAAATCTGCTGCAACGCGTGCGTGATTACCGCCTTAAGATGAGCCATGGAAATATCAGTATCCACCATTAACCCCTCCAATTGATGAAACATGGGGGAATGCGTGGCATCGCTATCCTTGCGATATGTTTTACCCGGAACGATGATACGAATAGGCGGTTTGTGCGCCTCCATGTAGCGGGCTTGCCCGGGAGAAGTGTGTGTGCGCAACACATGATCCGTTAAATTTTTGATCCAAAAAGTATCCTGCATGTCCCGCGCGGGATGATCCGGCGGAATATTAAGCTGATTGAAATTGTAGTGTTCGCTTTCCACTTCACGCCCTTCCGCGACGGAAAAACCCATTTTCCCAAAGATCACTTCGATGTCGTCGATGAATTGAGAAATAAGATGACGATGACCGACTTGTGGCTTTGTGCCGGAAACGGTAACATCCATCCATTCTTCTTCCGCGATCTTTCCAAGTCTCCCCATCTCCAAAGCGGCAAAACGATCTTCCATCGCCTGCTCCAATTCTTTCTTGGTCTGATTCGCGAGTTGCCCCACCGTTCGTTTTTCTTCGTCAGAAAGATCTTTCAATCCTTTCATGATGTCGTTAAAAGATCCTTTTCGTCCAAAATACTGAACTTCCACATCACGCACTTCCGTTTCGGTTGTGGCGGAACGAAGCGCCACAAGCATTTCGGTTTTTAAATGGTCAATCTTTGCTTTCATAAAGTCAGAATTAAATTCTGTCTTATTTTAAAGAAAAACAGACGGGAAAACAACGTGATCATTTAAATAAATTATCACAATGAAACTGAATTTTTTGTGATGAAATTAATTTTATTTTCAATATTCAATTCCCAATTCATCGGATTATTTTGAATGTATGACCGAATACGATTGAGAGAATGTTCGTTACGAACAACGTGATCGTAATAGCGGGATTGCCAGGAAAAATGGGGATCATAATTTTTATGAATATTCCGCGTAACAGCACCCTTAAAATGGTTA
>PFOK01000129.1 GCA_002792495.1 Candidatus Peregrinibacteria bacterium CG_4_10_14_0_2_um_filter_43_11
TGTATTTTTATTTTTGCTTTACACAAAAAAGATGCACTTTTTTCCTATTTGTTTCAAGTTAAAAAAATGGCTACATTAAGCCGCTTACTGTAGATTTGGACTAGTTTTTTTGTAGAATGTCAGTATACCGCCCCTCCATTATCGGATCATCATCGCGTCACCAAAGCTGAAAAAGCGGTAGTCGTGTTTTTTGGCGAGTTCGTAGGCGCGAAGAATGAAATCACGACCGGTTATGGAGTGAGATTCTGTATCAATTACGGAATGACCATTGTGATGATCGGCAAAAGCACTTACGAGCATGAGAAGGGAGCTTTTTGGGATATGAAAGTTGGTGATGAGTTGATCGACAAATTTAAAGCGGTAACCGGGATAGATGAAAATGTCGGTTTCGCCGGATTGCGCCTGAAGGCGAGAAAGCGCTTGCTCGCCTTCAGCGCATGACTCCAAAACACGGACGGTGGTGGTGCCAACGGCAACAATCGGACGACCTTCCGATTTGGCTGTATTCAAACGCTCCGCGGTTTCGGCGGAAAGCGAAAACCACTCACTGTGCATTTTATGTTCGGTGATGTTGTCGATTTTAACCGGCTGAAAAGTTCCGAGACCGACATGAAGGGTGACGAATTCAGTCTGAATCCCCTTCGCCTTGAGATCGGAAAAAATACGGTTCGTAAAATGCAAACCGGCCGTCGGTGCCGCGACGGATCCTTCTGTTTTGCTGTAAACGGTTTGATAACGCTCCGAATCGCTGAGGTGTTCTTTGATGTAGGGTGGCGTTGGCGCTTCTCCGTGATCATGGAGGTAGGCGTTAAAATCATCACATTCAAACCGGATGATGCGGAGCCCCTCTTCTGTGATCTCTTTGACATGAAAAATGCATCCCGGATCCATTTGATATTCAGTTTTTGGATTGAATTTTTTCCCGGGTCGTACCATGCATTCCCACGTCTTTCGGGATGTGTCGTTCGCTACCGGCTTGATGAGAAGGATTTCCGCGTTTCCCTCCCCCATTTTGAATTTAAGACGCGCGGGGATCACCCGGGATTCATTGAATACCAAAACGGATTTTGGATCGAGAAGATCGGGTAACTCAAAAAACGGATGATGATGGATGGATTGATCCACGCGATCGAGCACCATTAATTTGGATTGGTCGCGTTCCTCAAGCGGGTGCTGAGCGATGAAAGAAGGGGAAAGTTCGTAATCGAAATCGGAGAGGTTCATTATTCGAAAAGGATGATTTGTAAATTTTGAATTAATTTTTCTTTATTTTTCTGGCTTATTTTGCCTATTTCTTTGATGAAACGACGGTTGTCTACCGATCGTATTTGGTCAACTAAAATATCTGAATCTTCTTTCAGCTTTGTTTCCTTTTTACATAAATGAACGCGAAGTAGCGTTGCATCAGGTTTTACCTTTGTTGTTGTGGGGCAAACAATTGTGCTGTAATGACTAGGATTTAGGAGATTGGTCTGAACAACAACAACCGGTCTTACTTTTCCCGGCTCCGTGCCAAATTGAGGGTCTAAATTGACCAGATAAATAT
Organism: Candidatus Peregrinibacteria bacterium CG_4_10_14_0_2_um_filter_43_11; assembly: GCA_002792495.1. Taxonomy (GTDB): domain Bacteria; phylum Patescibacteriota; class Gracilibacteria; order UM-FILTER-43-11; family UM-FILTER-43-11; genus UM-FILTER-43-11. The sequence continues at coordinate 1,547 of PFOK01000129.1, forward strand.
AAAATTGTTTGATCTTCATTATTCAAAAAAGTTATCATCTATTTTCTCAAATTCCTCTAAGACTTCCATGGAGGTAGCCTGTACCAATTTAGACTCTTTTTCAAGTTGTTTTTTGAGCATTCTTTTTTTATTGATCGCGTTGTAGAACTCTAAGGCACGATTAATATAAGTATTTCTTGGAATTTTTTCTGCTCTGGTAATATTTTCTACTGTTTCGAAAATATCTTCCCTCAACTTTAAAGATAATGCTTTGGACATATAAAAAATTAATTATTGGTATATACCATAAGTATATACTATAATCTCAAAAAAGCAATTAAAAATAATTCACTATTCCGTCCGTGGGCACCACCTCTATCCAGGTCTGGCCACGATTGAGCGGGATTTCTTTTCCGGATTCGTCATAGAATCGGGTTATGCCTCCTTCCTGTTTTTCCCAAAAGCCTTCAATGACATTCCCATCGCGAAAGACCAGGCTTTTCCCTGTCCCGGTGGTTTGGATATTGAGGCGACCCTCTTCGTCTAAAAAATGCTGACTTGTGAATTGGATGAGGATGTTCGAAGGTTTGATGTAACTGTGAAGGATATCGCCATTGTAACGGCTGTAATGATGATCCAATGGGTCATAGACGTATTTTACGTCGTATTGTGGTAGCGAGAAACTGATGGTAATAGTGGGGATATTCCCCGAAATCGGGTCAGGATCTTTAAAGATAAAACGGGGCTGAGTCAAACGAACCTGATACCCTTCTTTTTTCATCATCTCCACAATACCGGCCGTAGAAGTATACGCGTTGTGCGGAGGGGAATAGGCTGAATCCCTCCAAACGACTGTATTTTCCGCCACTTCATCGATGTCCAGGATGGTTCGATTGTTATACAAATTCGACAAGGCGGTTTCGCTTCCTCCAACGTGCGTTAAGGAAGCGTGATATTCTTCAGCCCAGTCAATAAAATAAGGCCGTGCCGAACGTACCGGGCCAATGGTGGAAACTGACGCGCCGTTAAAAATGGCCAAAAAACGAGTGATCCCCCCCTCAGCCAAAGTTTCGTAAACAATCGACGCCTGCTCGAGTCCTTTTTGTTGTAAACGGATGGGGTTGTAATTCTCGATTACAACCGCGAGCGGTATTTCGTATTCCAAGGAAAAAGAAAGGGGCAACCCATGCAAATTGGAGTATTTTATTTTTGAAGAAGATTTTGCACTATCCCCTGACGTAAATTTGATGTTTTCTTCCACCGTAATTTTTGACTTCTGCGCATCTGTCGGGGAAGAAGGTGAATTTTGAACAGTGTGATAAATAAAGAAAAAACCACCCAGCAAAAATACAAATAAGATCAACGCTGACCATGTTTCCGAGGCACCTTTTTTGTAGCGACGGGTTTTAGGGATCATCCGTTAAGGAGGGGTTGTGATCTAAGCAAAACAAACTATTTTTCTTCCTTTTTTTCGTCAGCTTCTCCTTCTGCCGGCTTTTCACCTTCTTCTCCTTCGGCCGGAGCAGGAGCTACTACTGCTTCTTCTTCAGCTCGTGGAGCGGACACACCGATAACGTTGATGCCAGCAACGTCTAAAATTTCGATTCCTTGTGGTGCCTTAATATCTCCCACGGTTATGGAGGAATGGAAGTCAATCAGCGGGCTGATATCCACCTGAATTTCATGTACCAAGTCTTTAGGAAGACATTTTACGGCAATCACATCTTTGTTGTGGGTCAAAACACCTCCAAGATCCTTGATGGCAGGTGCTTCTCCAAAAAATACCAATGGAATTTCGGTATGAATCGCTTTATCCATGTTCACTGCCATGACATCGATGTGCAAGAACTCATCTGTCACCGGATGGTATTGAACTTCATGGATAAGAACAGGAAATTCCTGCTTGTTTTCGTCGATAAAGTTGATGATTGTGCTCTTTCCTCCTTTTTTGTAAGCCCGACGAAACTCCTGATAATCGGCAGAAAAATTAGCATTCTCAATGCCTTTCCCATAATAAACAATGGGCACACGACCGGCCTCTCTGGCTTCTTTTGCGGTTTTATAAACACCCTGAGTGACTTCTAATGTAATGGATTCCATACGTGATTGGATTAATTTATTGGTTTATTGCCCTGAAAACCTTCGGGGCAATAAACCAACCTATTAAATCTTTTTTATCTGAGCCAATTGGTGTAAAACGTCTGTTCTTGTGATGATGCCCATCAAATGATGACCTTCGTCGACTACAGGCAATCGATTCACTTTTTCTTCGGTCATTAAATTGAGCGCATCCAGTAGAGTGGCCTCCGGAGATATGGTGACTACAGGATTACTCATGAGATCGGCTACAACCTCCGAGCAATGGTCTTTTAATTTTTCGTTGAATGCCGTGAGATCTTCGAGGTACACCATGCTGCCTAAAAGGTGAATTCCTTGTGGATTTTTGAGGGTAGTGAAATGCTTGATTAAATTGCTTTCGGTCACAATCCCCACCACCACGTTGCTTTCATCCACAATGGGGACGCTAAGGATACCATGACTGTCCATCAATTGGAAGAGGTGTTTAATGGTTTCATCTTTTTTGACAGCAAGGACATCTTTTGTCATAAATGCTTTGATTTGCTTTTGGAGAATGTCCTTCATTTGATATTTTAGAGTTAAGACTTAAAGGCCGGCAGTGCGGATTGTTAAGATGTTTTGAGGGTAAGAGAGTGACTTGAGTTGGGGGGGGTAACGAGCTCACCGATACGAAGTGAAGTGATTCTTCTGCCTGTAAAGCGAGAGGAGCGAAATGGAGTAGCCATGACGTAGAAAAACTGAAAACTTTTCAAGGAATGGCAGGTGAGTCCTATTGCCCCGATGCAAACGATTGCCGGAGAAGATTCGCGGTAATGTTCAGAATGGGGAGAGATTGGCTGAGATTGGGGCCCCCGCGAAATGCGAGGCAGGAGAGGAAAAGGGGTATTTCGCGGGGTTGGGGCCCCGATGCAAACGATTGCCGGAGAAGATTCGCGGTAGCGGATATTCGTAGGCATGAGTTTGCATTGGGGTGGTGCCTAGGGCGGGAATCGAACCCGCACTCCCGAAGGAACAAGATTTTAAGTCTTGCGTGTCTACCAATTCCACCACCCAGGCATTATTATACTTCCTCAACCTGCGTGTCTACCAACCTGCCTACCGGCAGGCAGGTTCCACCACCCAGGCATTA
>PFOK01000059.1 GCA_002792495.1 Candidatus Peregrinibacteria bacterium CG_4_10_14_0_2_um_filter_43_11
ATAGCCTGAGTATACCATCCTAAAGGGTTCGCCTGAAGGCGAGGGATTTGCTCCCAAAGTTAGATATTAACTCTCTGTTCCCCCGATTTCTCCGGAACCAAAAAGAGAAGACATCATCGATTTTCCGATGACGTTCATGAGCAAACCGAAGAGCGCCAAACCACAAAGCATGGTGACTGAAGCAATGATGCGACCCGGAACCGTAACGGGGTACATATCGCCATAACCGACAGTCGTGATTGTTACAATACACCACCACATGGAATGCGGAATGGAGGTGAACGCCGTATTCACTACCCCCCTTTCCGCGTGATACATTAAGGTGCTGAAAATAACGACTACGGAAAATAAAGCGATGAAATAGATTTGCAAATCCATTTTCAAAGTGCCGTATTTGTTTTCTTTGCCGGCTTCGTATTGTTTTGTCGCGTGCTTGACAAGTTTTAACAACCGCAACATTCTCATCAGGCGCAGAAAGCGGAGGACGCGGAGAACCCTCAACACCTTGATGGCACGGAGATCGATGATATTGAGATAGGAAGGCGCTATGGCTAAAAAATCGATGATCCCCCACGGCCCCAAGATGTAGTCCCGTTTTCTTTTGACAACATAAATATTAGCAACATATTCAAAGGTGAATATACCCACCACAATGCCTTCTGAAATATCAAAAAAAGACTGATATTTATTGTAAATGTCTTCTACGGAAGCCAAAACAATCGAAGCGATGGAGAAAAAAATAAGAAACACAATAATGTCGTTTATCACCCGATACAGCAATGATTCTTCATTGGCAAAACCCTCATGCAAAAAATGGTCAATGGCTTTCCACCCACCTTTCTTTTCATGAAGAGCAGAAAGACGATGATTCATATGTTTGTTATTAATTATTGAGTTGATTTTAGCAAAACCTTGCTTTTGCAATTTAACTTTAATAAAAAATAATCTGGAGTATAATAGTACTCAAAAGTGTTCACGAGAAAAATGATTCCGTTCGTCTCGTCAGTTCTGATGGTGCCCGGGAAAGGACTTGAACCTTCACGCCTCTCGGCACTAGCTCCTAAGGCTAGCGTGTCTACCAATTTCACCACCCGGGCAAAGCTCAACTATCTTAAAATTTACTTCTTAAATTTTCAAATAGTTGTTCTCCGCTTCGTTCTCCTCTCTTCGCCAGGAATCACTCCGCTCCGAAACACTTCACTCGCGGGTAGGTCACCCGGGCAAAGCAAAGTAACGTTTTGGGACTTAGCTTTTATAACGATTTGATGCAAAAAAAGCAAGGTATTTATCCGGATTCTTCCCATTTTAACTTCGTTTTAAAAATTAAATTGTAACATTTTTATAACAACAACGTATTGTTGTGTGTCAAAAGTTTATTTTCTTACCTTTTATATCATGAAACGTATTTTTTCTATCCTCCTTGGATTTTCTTTCCTCCTTGTAGGCATGACAACTGCCTTTGCCGCGAGCGGGTCTAATCTGGTCAATGTCGATTCGTGCGAAGATGTGCAAACCGGTGTTGAAATCACCCGATTCGGGAATCCGGTATCCTATGTATTGACCAATGACATCCGTGACGCGGGATACGGCCTGCAGGATTATAAACTGCATTGCACCTCCGCGACTCAATACTCTGTGGAGTGGGCGGATGTGGCCGTGACTCCTGCTGTAACGGAACCCCTTTCTTTTTCCGTCACGCTCACTTCTGATCCCATCGCTTCGAACAGAATGGAAGCGAAAAACGGTTCTGTGAATCTGAATGTGGGAGATCCCATTGTCTTTACGCCGAATATTGAGCAAAGCGGCGTGGTCAACAATTCATGGAAATGGCGTTATGACAACAATTTTTTAAGGTGTGCTGCCACTCCCGAGTTTGATAGTCCTACGTTCAAGTGTGTCGCTCTTAAAAAAGGTGTATCGCGTGTCAGTATCAAAATGCAACCCGAAATGCGCGATGGAACCGGACGTGTCGTTGAATCCAATCTGATTTATGTAAATGTGAAGGAAAAAATTGAGGCTACAGCCAGTAAGCCAGAAACAAGTGGTACCGATACGGCTGAACCCACCGAAACGACTACCGGACAGACATCCTCTTCAGAAAATTCGATAACACATATTCAGCTGAGTATTACCGGCTGGAACGCCGGCCTGCCTTACATAGCATGGTCCTCTTACCCGGATGCTGATGGGTATAAAGTCTTCACGAAAGAGGGGCTTGTGAATCGAGAAGAATTGTTAAACACAGAAGGATTTTATAAAACGAAAACAACTCGCGCTCATCAGATGGTAAAAATGTTTACCAACACCAACTATTCAGCTGTCGTTGTTCCTTACAGGCTCTCCAATGGAACAAGGCGACTTGTGCTAAGCGGTGCTTCAGATGTCATTCAGTTCAAAGCAGGAGATAACGACAGTACTGCTACAACGAACTCATCCACAACCTCACTTCCTCCTGCTACCTCTGGTTATTCTTGTGGCAATTCCAAAGATGGAGATGGAACGTATAACGCTTGTATCGGTGATTCTATTACCCATGTCACAACGGGGCTTATTGCCCGAGTAAGTGCTTATACGGATAATTATTTACGTCTAGCTCTTTCCGGAACTATTCACACTCAAGTAGTTACGATTCAGAGAGGAAAAACTAAACGCGTTAAGACAAACAGTGGCAGAATTGTGAAATTAACTTATTACAAATTAGACACCAGCAATACAATTGTAGTTCTCGGTGTATTTACCGAAACTACTTCTTCACCTCCCCCTTCAACATCCTCGTCCTCTGGCTCTAGTTCAAATTCAAGTTCTAGTTCTACCCTTTCTCCATCACCAACCTCTTCGGCTACTACTTGTTCTAACAACGCACTTGGAGATGATGGAACGTGGGTTGTTTGCAACGGAAATACCTTCACTCATCGCCCCAGCGGAATGACGATTACGGTACGTCGCGCGGGCACAAAAATAGCCTGGGTTGACCTTTCCGGTTCCAAGCAACGCGCTTTGCGATTGTACCCCGATAAACCACGACAGGTAGTTGCCAATAATGGGATTAAAGTGGCTTTAACCCTTACCGAGGCGAAAATCGGTTCTGCGGCTATCCGTATTTCATCTTCCGGAACCAAATCAGCAATAGCGCCTCTTGTTTCTCAATCTCCAGCTACTTCCGCTCAAACCTCTAGCCAGATGTCCTGCGGTGGTTCTAAGGGGGGTGATGGAGAATATAGTGGATGTAAAAATGATTCTATTACTCATACTCCTACCGGCCTTATCGCAACAATCAATTCTTACTCCGAAAGATATGTCCGGCTTATTCTTTCCGGATCTGCCAAAGCTCAATCGCTTTTGGTTCAAAAAAATAAAACATCACGTGTAAAACTCAATGATGGTACAATCGTTTATTTCACTTACACCGATACTGACGCCAAATATGGTGCTTTTGTTAAAATTGAATCCGGATTTGACACATCGGTTCAGCAGCCTACCCGGAGTTACCCCTATACCGGCGCCAATGGCATCGGTTATACCGAATCTGATTTCAATAACAGTAAAGCTGTTATTAGCGGTAATGGCAATAACGGAAGCGCCTGGTTTAGCTGGACAAACCCTGCAACAAAATATATTGATGGTTTCGTGCTTTATGTTACGGAAGGTGATTTTATCGGTGGACTTTCGAACTATACACCAATCTTTTTAACCTCGTATAGCTATCTTTATCCGAAAACTTTTTCGAACAATACTCATGTCAGTGCTTACGTTTACCCTTACATAAAATTAAAAAACGGAGCCACTAAATATATTCGGCCCGGCTCCAAGGTAACTGTTGCCGTCAAAGGTTTATCTTCGTATAACGTTAACTCTGCACAGACGACTCCCGCTCAGCAGACATTGGCTGGAGAAAGCGGTTCTAACCTTGTTAATGCCTATTCATGTCGTAATGTTTCGAACGGAGTGATGATAAGACATAATTCCGGTGACGCGGAAACACTGTTATCGAATGGTGTACGCTATGATCCTGAACACGGATGGCATGATTACACAATCTATTGCACATCCACTAAACAATATCTTGTGAAGTTTGTTGCCGCCAGCGATCCATCCTCATCGAATACAACCGGAAATGCCGGTAATAGTGGAGCCTCCTCGGCAAATATCGGCACTGTTGTTTTGACCGCAAAAAGTACGGATAAGGATATTTCGCTCGACTGGAATGACTTATCCGGACTCGGAACTACTTTTGATAGCTACAATATTCTTCGCAAAAAAGGATCTTATGATACTTTGGATGGTATTGGTATTAGCAAAGCTTATGTGAGTTATGGCAGTTATTATAATCTTGGTAATTTAACCCCCGGTGAAACTTGGACTATTCAGGTAGTTCCTACCAAAAATAAGGCAGAGGTCGGAACACGCAGTAACGTGGTTCACATCACCGTTCAAAGTGCGGCAAGCGATACGGGATCTCTTATGTTTACCCAAAACCCTACCGGTGGAACACTGAATAACGGCAGAGGAGTGACCGCTCTTAGCTTTAATGCCATTGCTCAAAATGAATCCATCGGAATCAGTGAGCTCGCGTTTAAGGTGACA
>PFOK01000158.1 GCA_002792495.1 Candidatus Peregrinibacteria bacterium CG_4_10_14_0_2_um_filter_43_11
ATTCAGCGAGAGCGATGAGTGCCTGCTGTTCTTTTTCTCCCTGTTCCGGATTTTGGGCATGGTCGCTTGCGGCTTGAATTAGACATTCCGTGAGCGCCTGACTGAAAAAAGCGTCAAGACTTTGTGGTGATGAGGGGGAAGAAGCCATAAAAGCCATTTAAAATAAGGGGAAACTTTTCTTGTTATTAAAATAAACTCAGTGATTCTAAAAATTCCCTGTTATGAGTAGTGCCATTCTTAAAAATCGGGGTAATAACCGGGCTATTCCCGATAACGCGAATGTGTGTCGGCATCACATCAACTGTTACCTGCTCATTCCTCTCTTCTATTCCGACCGTCAAACGAAAAAACACTCCCTGTCCGCCTCCGCTATCTTCTTGACTACTGGAGACTTTTTCTACAATGAACCATAAATCCCGACTTTCTCCGTCTATTGGAATGTCACTCATACTCAATTTTTGTCCGATACGAGCATCAGAAAATCGACTCAATGCCTGATAAAGAGGTGCTGTTCTTTCCGCCCTTATATCAGCTCCTGCCGTAGGCGGGCCAATGGCTGTTCTTGCGTGAGCCCTTCCGGAGCCCGATCTACTCTTGATTACCGCAGAGGGCAGGCTTTCGACTTCTTTCCCCATAATCACAGAATAAGCGATGATCTGAGCCTTTGAAGATAAGGGCACTGTTAAAGTGACACTATCTCCTGTAACGGGAATCCCTTCCGCTTCGGGAGCGTTTTTTCCGCCACCATTAATGAGCCTGACGTATTGTGTCCCCCGTGGCACGCGAAAGATGATTGTTCCCATGCCGTCTTCCCCTTCTACCGGAATCAATCGATCCCCTTCGGCAACCGGTGCCGGCATTTTGACAACGGTAAGCGCTGTGGGTTCGGTTTCTTTTTCGGGTTGTTTTTTCCAGTGCGACTTCCAGCACACCACAGCCGGCGCAAAAACACCGTCTATGTTCACTTCGCCGTTCTCCCCCACACTGCCTTCGTATGGCAAAAATGATTCTCCGCCATCCAGACTCACAAAAACAGAAAGTTCATCACGATCACTGTCCTGAGTCACCGCGCGCACCGAAACGGACTCGCTGATATTTGTTTGCCAAACAGATCCGGCAACCGCCAGGAAACCTCTTGGAATCTGAGCCTCGCCGTAAACGCCTTCCGAAAGAATGCTTTCCGCAACCCCCACTGCTGTTCCGTTTGGTCTTTTTATAGTACCCCTCGCTTTACATTGAATCAGTTGCCCGGCACTTATTGTGAAGAGAACTGACGTTCGTCCACCCCATACATCTTGGGTGCCAATGACATTCTCTTCTGAAATACATTCTATTTGGGCGGTACCGGGATGAACAGCAAATAAAACCGCCCCTTGCGCTTTGCCCGGGGGAAATAATAAAGACGTTCCCGGGCAATTTCTCACCTCCGGAGGTGGCAAAAGCACTTCATCAAACAGACGCTCGCCCCTCACTCCGGATCGACTCACCGCCTCTATGGCTAAGGTTCCCGGAACCGGAACTATTACAGAAACAGTTTGACCCGCTGTCATTTCGGGGGTCAATTCCCAATCCTCTTTTTTAATGGGGTCTCCATGTTCTGCTATCATGTTGATGGCGTAGGCGATTCTGTATCCCGGTTCAATTTCCGCCGGAGCGATCAACACAATGGTAACACTTCTTTCTGTTATTCCCGGGGGATTTTCCGGAGTTTTTATATGAGGGTTTTTAGGTATTATTTTTAAATGATCCAGAATCCCTTGTATGTGTCCTTCCGCCTCTCCCCCCAAAAGCACACCTCTCTTCAATGCCTCCAAATAAGGTGTTTTTTCAATATCCCACACAATTCCTTCGGCCATGCGCATGGCACATTTTTCGCGCAATTCCAGCCATTTATTGCTTCCAGTCATGTCGTAGCATGTTTCCAAACTTTTGCTGTCTACGGGTGACAACGGTGATGCGCCTACTGTTTTTTCGATCACTTTTTCTATCGCGCGTTTTGCTAAAGCGGGATGCATTTCAAAATAAAAAGCAAAACGGGAATAGTCTTTTGCCTGTGCTCCCTCCACTGCTTCCAAACGACGTAAAACCGCTCCTCCAAACAAAGCGCTTTGCTTGTAAATGTCATCATTTTTATCCTGTTCAAAAAAGAATAATTCGTCTACATCCTGACGACCCTCCATCACTTTATTCAGCAGCTCTGTAATCAAATTCGTCTCGATCCCCACTGTCCTCAATAAGATTTTTGCGATAACGGATGTTTTATCAAACAAATTCCCGATTACAAGCAAGCGGTCTGTTGCCGCCCTTATCAATCCGTGGTTTATAAAGCGAATTCCCGCTTTGAGTAAGGCGTGTACGGTATCCCCGGAAGTGGTTTTTGCGGCAAGATCCGTATAAGGTGAAGTTAATAAGGCAATATAGCCCATGGCCTCCACCCGTTTTCCGACAACTAACAAATCTGCTTCTTGCGTGGAATATGCAATCGCTTTTGCCGCGGCAGCCTTTGCTTTTTTGGACCATTCCGGCTTGGTTTTATGTGTTTCCGCAAAATCAAGCAACGGTTTTGGAGTTGTCCATAACGTATTGATCAGACGATCGAAAGCACTTTCGACGATCAATTTTATCTCCTCCTCTTCCTCGTGGCCTAAAGCAAACGCATACAACGCGTCAGGATTGCTCTGATTTCTTACGTAGTGCCAATAAGCCCTTTGTTTTAATTCACTGACACCTTCCTCTCCGGCAATCAAATGAAGATGTTCTGCAACTGCCACATAATGGCCTAAATCATTGGTTATCTTTAAAATATGATTGGCAACATCAACAGCCAAACTCGGGTCGTGTGACGTTTGGCACAAGACAATCGCTCTTTCTAAAAGCGCGGAAAGTGTGGCCTCAGCGGTTGTTGATGCTGCTAAATCTGTATAGTGTCCTTTAACCATTTCATGAAATTCCATCTCCTGTGCCGCTGTTCCAACCTCTAAAATGGCTGTCTCATCAATACCGGCACGTCTAAAAGCCTCACTCATGGCTTTTTCACCCTGAATACGCTGATTGTTGTTCACCAAGAGGCGTGCAAAATACACCAATGAATCGGGCGTACTGTCTAATGCCTTCAGGCGATTTAACCCCGCGTCAATCAGAAGATCTTGGTGAAAATAGGAACGTTCAAAATAAGAAAGAATTTCCTGGGGGTTGTTTATAAAACCAAACGCTTTTATGTAAGCTGTCATCCATTTCTCTCCCGCCCCCTCGATAGACCGGAAGACATGGCCGATACGAACACACGCTTGGTGTGGTGTGGTGGCCAAATTGAGGGCCCGACAACCGGCCGCGAGTGTTACCGCGTCCCCTTTTCCGAGCGTGCTCAAATTCCGCCCTTTTTCAAAAAGTATTAAAGCGCTCGTCCACTCATCCGTGGCTTTCGCAAACGCGATGTAAGGCTGAATCGTCATCTCATGCAATCCCATCGCTTCCGCGATCGTTCCAGCACCAAAGGTATCGTCTGCTGTTTCGGAGGTTGCGAATGCTTTTTCCAGTGCGGCAACAACCAATGCACGACGGGTGGGATTTTTTTGCGAATCTTCCGCAAAATCAATGAGCTCCTGTGGCTCTTCCCAAAGATGTTCCATCAAATGTTTCGTCGCCGTATCTGTCAATCCGGGATCCTGCAGTGCTTCCCCCCTTTTTAAGAGTTCAACAAGAATATCCGGTGACTCTGATGATTCGGCCAGAAGTGTGTAATGCTCTGCCGCCAAGCCACTGAATCCCATTGCTTCAGCCTCTTTACCGATAAATAAAATGGCTACAGCGCCCTGCCCTCCATTGGAGGCTCTTTCAAAGGCTCTTTCGATTGCTTCTTCAGCCAAATCTCTCCATTCGGGTTGGTCTTTATACTCTTGCGCGAAAGCAAGAAGCACTTTTGGGTCTGTGCACATTTCGGCATAACGTTTATAAGCTGCCCGTCTTACTTCCGCCGCTTCGGGAATATCTCCAAGAGCGTCCCCCATGTCTTTTATTTCATCAGCATCAGTGGCTGCCTTCAGCCATCTTTTTCCCGCAACGACAACCAGGGAGGCATTGGTTATTTGCGCGTAAAGTGTGATACCGGCCTGCAATAGATGCTGTAATTGCCGGAAGTCGGGATTTTGACCGAGTGCCTTTTCATATACTTCTAATGCTTCCTTCGGAGCGCTGAACTTTTCATTCAATGTGCCGGCTATAATCAAAAGTGTTTTTACCGTTTTTGTTTTATCGGCAATTAACCTTGTTTCGGATACTAGTTTTTCTTGCGGGCATCCTAATCCTTTCAAAATTTGCAGAATACGCCAGCATTTTTTCACATTTTCTACTCCTTCCGGGTAATGCTCTATGGCTTTTAGATAGGCTTGAATTGACGTTGTGTTTTGCCCGCCTTTTTTGAGTCGTTCACCCAAAGAGCAATACGCTTCCGCTTTGACTTCTGAAGCTGTGAATGAAGCGGATTCGAGCCTTTGTAACGCTTTTTCGTAAGCCTGAACGGCTGTTGGTGAATTTACACCCGCGATCCTGTCTCCGATGGTCATGAGTAACGTGACATCGGTGGCTTTGTGAATGGCGTCTTGCGCGAGGGGTTGAATGACGGAGGGGTCGGCATCTTCCGCGAGCAGGCGTTGCAGGGTTGCAAA
>PFOK01000035.1 GCA_002792495.1 Candidatus Peregrinibacteria bacterium CG_4_10_14_0_2_um_filter_43_11
GCTTCAGGCGGGTCGAAATGACGAATGGGATTATACTATTCCAGCTATATCACCCGTAATATTGAACGAATAAAAACCTTTCAACTTGCCCTTAAGGCCATGATTACGAAGTGTGGAGTGATTTGGTTCCTTTAAAAACAGGCTGATTCTTTGGGCTAAACGCTTTTTTTGCTGAAGATTTAAACCGGAAACATCACTAAGAAATCGTTTTGAGTACTGAATAATCATCTTTATTTAGCGTTTTTAATCATGTCATCGATGGAATCAAATTCCTGATAACCCCCTTCTTTGTCTGCCTGAATCACACTGTTTTCAAATTCCGGACTGAATCCATTTTCGGTCAAATTAGCATTCCTTAAATCAACTCCCCCTTCACGGATCACTTTTTTGAGCAAAATGGTAATAAGATCATTAAAACTACAGCCTATTTCTTTAGCCAGTTTTTGAGACTTTTTCTTTGTCTCATCATCCAAACGTATGGTTGTAGGTGCCATGATAGCTGAGTTAAGTTCTACTTATTTGTATTTTGTATATCAATTGTAGTACATTATAATATCATTTTGAATTCACAAAGTCAATATTGTATTGCAAAATATCTTATTAACAGCCTCATCATAATTGCTATCGAATTACGTTTTAGGGGATAAAAATCTCCCCATTCCCACCAAATAAAACTCTCCGCTGGTCTGGCGGACGGCCGTTGGACGAAAGTGACGAACGGTTTTGAAAAATAATTTCATCCTTTTCATCAAAACCCCCTCGTTCACGCCCGGGAGGAGTTTTAAAACCACGTTGCCACCGATTCTCAGGTATTTTTCCGCGATGTTGAGTACTTCTTGATTGAGTTCCATGGAACGGCCTCCATCCACAAATTTGATTCCGGTTGTCGCGGGCGCCATATCCGAAGTGATGACATCAAAAAAATCCGCGCCAATTTCCTCTAACTTTTTTTCCAAAACAACCTCATCCGTCACATCCGCTACCAGGGTATAAATGTTTTCTTCTTTAAGAGGAGTGATCTCCTGCAAATCTACCCCCACCACAAATCCGTCTTCGCCAATCGCCCGACTGATGTATTGCAAAAAACTCCCCGGAGCCGCCCCAAGATCCAATACCCTATCCCCTGTTTTTAAAACCTTAAAACGCTCCTGGATGGCCTCCAATTTATAAACACTCCGGGCACGATAACCTTCTTGTTTAGCCCGTTGGAAATAAGGGTCTTTGGGGTTGTAGTTCATGAATGTAATTCGAAATTGGAAATTAGAAATTCGATTTGGCACCTTAACTTTTGAGATGGGCTTAATGTGCATTAAAGTGGGGTTTTCCCTGGTACCCCCACACGTCGCGGATATTTGGAGGGCGTTTGGAATTTTTTCGGAATGATGATCAAGGTTCTTTCCCCCTGATTTTCCGGCAAGTAATACCGTTTGACCTGGGGGCTTTCCGCCTGTAATAGGCGCAACGCATTTTGGGCATCCATGAATTCATGCAAGTATTCAGGCCCTTTGTAGGCGACCATTTTTCCATTCAGATGAACAAAAGGGTAAGTCAGCTCCACAAGAATTCTGAATGGAGCGACCGCGCGCGCGAGCACCACGTCGAATTCTTCGCGATAGATTTTATCCTGAGCCAATTCTTCGGCACGGCCGACGACGGTTTTTACGTTTCTTAAATTCAACGCCTGAATGAATTCATCCACCGCGTGAATTTTTTTTGCCACGGAATCCGCCAGCAAAAAATCGATTTCCGGAAAAAGAATCGCGAGCGGAATCCCCGGAACGCCGCCACCTGTGCCCACATCGAGCACCTTCATCCCCTTTTTGAACGTGATGAATTTTGCCACGATCAGCGCATCGATGATGTGTTTGACCATGACTTCTTTTTTGTCGGTGATACGCGTTAAGTTTAAAACCTCGTTTTTGGCAATCAGTATTTTCGCGAAATCCTGCAAAAGAGCCGCCTGTTTTTCGGTGACCGACAATTCCAATTCTTTCAAATAAGTGAACAAGTTCATGATTTGAGCATTTTAACTTCTTCCAGTGTCAAATAACGCCATCTTCCCAAGGGTAAATCGCCCAGATGGAGCCGCTTGATACGCACGCGTTTTAAACCCCTAACGGGGAAGCCAACCTTTTGACAGATGCGCCGGATTTGTCGATTCTTTCCCTCACGCAAGGTGATGCTGATGATGCTGGTCGCGAGTTGTTTGACGATGGTGGGGAGTGTTTTTTCGCCCCATAATTTTACACCGGATTCGAGTCTTCTGATGGCCTCATGCGTGATCACCCCCCGAACCTTGACCTCATATTCCTTTTCACATTGCGCGGAAGGATGCGTGAGCGCGAAAGTGAGCGTTCCGTCATTTGTAAGAATCAGCAATCCGGTTGTGTCTTTATCGAGTCTCCCGACAGGGTAAATCCGCTCCGGAATGTTGATGAGATCCAAGGCGATGTCGGGCTCCATAGGCGTCGCTTTTGCCGAACACACGTACCCCGCCGGTTTATTGAGCGCGATATAAATCAATTGTTCACGGTCTTTGTACACGGCATCACTAGCCTCCACTTTGTCTTTTTCAGGATCTACCTTTAGCCCCATTTCCGTGACGACCTTTCCGTTCACTTTTATTTTCCCCGCTTCAATCAAACGATCGGCCTCACGACGCGACGCGATTCCAAGTTCGGCCAGATATTTGTTCAAACGCATTTGCATAGAATTAGAAATTTCAATTATTTTAACGGGGAGGTGTCATCGGTAGCGTGTCTGCAGACGGAGGTTCTGTGGGAAGCTTAAATCCTTCCGGCAATCGTGATTCCGATTTACAGCCGGCAAGGGAAAAAACGAAAATAATCAGAATGACGATTGAGATAAAACCTCTTTTCATTGAAAATAAAATTATTACCGGGTCGGATTTTGCCAGCGCGAATCCTCTGCCACGTCTGTCCAAATCCAATTCGCAGGCGTGTCGAGCTTTTTTTGATTCGGAAGCCCCAAATACCATCCTTCCGTGAGTTCTTTTTCGGTGATTGTCACAAATTTCTCCTCGCCTTTTTCATTTTTCACTGCCAAAATACAGCCCTGATTTTCGTTCCACAATGTTCCTTCTGCGCACCGGCATTCACTCCGAGGAATATACTCACAATCCTCCGCGTCGGTCTCGATGCACGAAACCACATACATCCCCGCTGTTCTTTCGCACAATTCTTCCACCTGAACCATCACAGTTTCTTCGATGGCGTTTTGACTCATCCATCGTGGCTGCTTTTCGTCTTTGGACCATATCCATACTTTGGGAGTGCCCACCTTCTTTTCATCTGCGGAACCGTAATACCACCCCCGTTCGATATCTTCTTGAGTGATCGTGGGTTGGCTGACCTTTTTTTCTATTTCCGCGAGCAGACGATCCGTCTCTTTCTGATCCTGATCGGAATCACCTTTGTATTCCAAAATACTGGCCTTTAGCTCTTTTGAATCGGGAATGCGCGGTTTTTTGGACGTTTGCTTTTCCTGAACTTGCCCCATTACAGAAGGATTAACGGCACTGCTGACATCCCGGTTACGCGCAGTGCAACCGGTTAGCCCCACAATGATAATGGCAATCCATAAAACTTTTTTATTCATTGGGTGTTGAGTTGGTATCGGTAGGTGCTTCGGTTGTCGCCGGAGTGACTTCAGTGGCTGGGGTCTCTGCAGGAGCTTCCTCCGTCGCAACTGCCGATTCAGGTTCTTCGGTATCCGGTGCTATAACAGGAACTTCTTCTGTTTTTTCATCGGTTATTTCAATTTCTTCCGGCAATACTGTTCCTTCGGAAGTCACTTCATCTTCCGCCTCTTTTGTGGTAGATGAGGTATCTTCCTCCGTTATTTCCGATTCTTCCACTTCCGGTTTTTCGGTATCCATCACTTCTTCCTGCGGAGGTGTCTCTATCTGGATTTGGTCTTCCGGCTGGGAATAGCGATCCTCGGTGCAGGCATTTAATGTGAAGAGAATTGTTAAAACAAAGAGCGCAGTGAATAATTTTTTCATGATCCTTAAAATAATAATTAAACCAAGGAGAGTCTACCCTAAAAAGCTCAGGAAATCCAAGATTTGTTTGACTGCCATTCGCTTTCTAGCTACACTGGTCTGCGTCTGATCTGATGACTATGTTTCAGCAGTTCAGGAGTCACCAAAGTCTGCCCCCCCCCGCGAAAGCGTGGGATGGTAATGCACTAAATCATCGTTAAAAGTATCGTCTATGTTCGGGAGTCGCCAAGTGGTAAGGCACCCCGCCTTGGCGGGACATTCGGGGGTCGTCTGCCAGAACGAATAAGACATCAAATCATCGTTAAAAGCATCATCTACATTCGGGAGTCGCCAAGTGGTAAGGCACCAGGTTTTGGTCCTGGCATTCGGGGGTTCGAATCCCTCCTCCCGAGCCATTCATCTTCGTCCGCTTGAGGCGGGCTACGAAGGATTGGCTTTTTTGAGAAAGAGAGGGATTTGAAGGGTAATGAGGTTATAGCTAAATCAAAATAAAATGACACAATATCATCACTGCCTAT
>PFOK01000148.1 GCA_002792495.1 Candidatus Peregrinibacteria bacterium CG_4_10_14_0_2_um_filter_43_11
CATCCGGCGCAAGGGACTGAGTCCTGGCCAAACGAGCACCAAACTGAGAGATGCCCCTCGGAGGAACGGAATGTGTTAAATCTTCAAGAGCTCGACAAAATGAAGCTGGATCTCTAACCATTAAAGTCGCCCGCTCAACCCCTCCTCCTGTTACGTTAAAAGGAGCCGATGGAGGAGGAATCAATTCACGCTCCCAAGATTCCATATCTCTTACGGAAAGAACCTGACCGTCATCGGGGGATAACAATCCCTCAATAGCCGATCTGCCGGTTAAAGCTATAAAACGAGCTAAAGAACCTCTGATTCTTAGTTCAGCAAGTGCTCCCTCTTCACCATCGGGTGAAGGATCCGCGCTTAAGCCCAAACCATAATCCAAAACAGATCCTCTCCCTTCCAAGGCAAGAGCCTTAAAACGACCGGGGAGAACCTTAGACAAAGAACCCGGATCTGCGACAAGTAATCGCACCATCGCGCGAGCATCCGAAAAAGGCTGAGCATCCTGCGAAACAGGAGAGAGTCTTCTTTTCCATGATGCCGGCATGGCAACAGCCATGGCAAATGAAGATTAAAAACACACTCGATATTACCTGACAGCAAACAGAATAAAGATGACAAAAAAATAAATTAAAAACTAATTTTATGCCTTATATAAGCCAAATAAACAGTACATTGAATATTTTTTGATTGCAATTTTTTATGATCAATGCTACAATAAAGCGAAAGAACTGAAAATAGTGATTTTTTGCCCCCATACTATTTTAACCAAGTATCTTGAATAAAAATTAATGAAAAAATATGTCCATCAACAAGTTGACCAATTGGATCAAATCCAATATTGAAAGTAAGCCAAACACCCCCACAACTCCCCCGTCCCACCCCACGCATCCCACCCCTCATCATCCTCAACCGAACAATTCAAATCCAAGACCACCCCATCCTCACAACGCGCATCGCCCCAATCATAAACCACCAGTGCGACAGGCACAGCCTCAACCCAAAAGGGAGGAGGATTTGTTTAAAGGCGAAAAAAAAATGCGCATCATCCCATTGGGAGGATTGGAAGAAGTGGGTAAAAACATCATGGCCATTGAATACGGCAATGACATCATCATCATCGATTGTGGAATGTCTTTTGCCGGCCCGGAAATGATGGGAGTGGATTATATTGTTCCCGATGTAACGTACCTCGCACAACGCAAGCACGACATTCGTGGAATCATTTTTACGCATGGTCATCTGGATCACATCGGAGCCATTCAATACGCTCTGCCTAAATTAGGAAACCCACCGCTTTTCGCAACCAAATTAACCGCGGGGCTCATCAATGAACGCCTCAAGGAATTCGGATTGGATAAAACGGCAAAGCTTCATCTGTTCACGGAAGACAGCAAATTAAAACTCGGCGCGTTTGAAGTTGAATTTTTTCGAGTCAACCACAGCATTCCGGAAGGAATGGGAGTTTATATAAAAAGCCCCGCCGGAAGCGCGGTTCATACCGGAGACTTTAAATTCGATTACCAACCGGCCATCGACAAACCCGCTAACCTGCAACGCATCGCGGAATTCGGCAGACGGGGCGTGGATGTGCTGCTGATCGACAGTACCAATGCGCTGAAACCCGGCTTTTGTATCTCGGAACAAAAGGTGGCGGATCAAATCGAAGCCATCATTGCCAACACAAAAGGACGCCTCATTATTTCGTCTTTCTCGTCGCTCATCGGGCGCATCAATCAGATCTGCAATTTGGGAGCCAAATACAATCGAAAGGTATTTTTGTCCGGACGTTCCATGGTCAACAACATGGAATTGGCGGAACGATTGGGCTATACAACGTACCCCAAAGGAGCGGTCAAAAAAATCAATCCGCAGGTCAATTCATTGCCACCCAGTCAGGTGATTATTGTAACAACGGGGGCACAAGGAGAAACCATGAGCGCACTCACAAGAATATCGATAGGCGCACATGCTCAGATTAAAATCCGGGAAGGGGATACTGTGATGATTTCCGCCAGCCCCATCCCGGGGAACGAACTGGCCATTGTGAATGTCATCAATAATTTATACGCCCTTGGGGCAAAAGTGATTACAAACGGACAAATGGATATCCATACGTCCGGACACGCCCAACAGGAAGAATTGAAATTGATGTATTCACTCGTGAATCCACGGTGTTATGTCCCCATTCACGGCGAAGTCTTCATGCGTATGGGTCACGCCGAAATGATCAAAGAAATCGCGCCACCCAGTCTACACATTACAATTTTGGAAAATGGAGATGTGCTGGAAATCGGAAAACAAGGTGTGCGTAAGTCCAAGCAAAAAATCCCCGCCAATGATATTTTGGTGGATGGATTGGGTTTTGGAGACATCGGATCAAAAGTGATTCAGGAACGAAAAATCATGTCCCAAGACGGCATACTGATGATTCTGTTCCGCGCTTACACGGACACAAAACGACTCGTGGGTGAACCCGATATCATCTCCCGCGGGTTTGTGTATGTAAAAGAATCCAGAGCCATCGCCGAAGAAACAAAACAAATCGCGCAAAAAGCGTTTGAAACCATCACTCAACAAAACAGAAACATTGAATTGAAGGACCTGAAGGAAGAAATATCACGTCATGTGAACCGTTTCATTCGCAAACGCCTTGGCCGCGAACCGATGATCATTCCGATTGTGATGTACATTTAAATTAGGATTCAGTACTCGGAATTCAGCGGAAATAAAATCAACCCCCCTCCTCATCCCGAGCGCCAGCCGAGGGATCTAATCCCCCTCCTCATCCCGAGCGCCAGCCGAGGGATCTGCCTCTAAAAACAGATACCTCCGCACAAACCCAATATGATGTACATTTAAATTAGGATTCAGTACTCAGAATTCAGCATAAAAAAATAAGCATTCAGACCAAATTTTAGTAACTAAACGAAAATAATGAGAATAAAAACGTTTCAAGATATTTATACCTGGAAAAAGGGCTATAAGCTCACTCTAAAAATTTACGAAGCCACAAAAAATTTCCCAAAAAGTGAAGCATTCGGATTAAAGTCACAGTTAAGACGCGCCGCCGTCTCCTGCATATCCAATATCGCGGAGGGCTTTAAGCGACTTGGCGCAAAGGATTCATTGCATTTTTATAATTACTCTCAAGCATCACTAGAAGAAATCAAATGCCAAGCAATGCCGGCAAGAGATTTAAATTATTTTGATCAACCCAACTGGGAAGCCATTGAACAGCTCGCAGACGAAGCAGGAAAAACACTGCACGGATGGATTAAATCTCAAAAATATTTATAATAGCTACTGAATCCTGAGAACTGATCGCTGAAAACTAAATACTAACTTAAAAAAATGATTTATGTATTATTGTTCGTTCTAGGTATCAGTCTTGGCAGTTTCGCCAGTGTCGTCATTCATCGCCTGCACATGCAGGAGCGGGGAATTTTTTGGGGGCGTTCCAAATGTCCCCATTGCGAGAACGCGTTAAGGCCAATGGATTTGATTCCGGTCATCAGTTTTTTACTCAATAAATTTAAATGTCACTTTTGCAAAAAACCGATTCTGGCACGCTACCCACTGATTGAAATCAGCATGGGGGTGTTTTTTTTACTGACCGCGAAACTGGTTGGACTGGGGAACATCCCCTTATTGGTTTTTTACCTCATCGTCACCTTCGCGTTTGTACTCCTTACTTTTTACGACATTTTGTTTCAGGAAATACCCGATAGTGTTTCCATCCCCACCGCTCTTTTAAGCATTGCCGCGATTCTTTCTTTTGGCATTCATTCCATCAATCAAACGGTAATCGGCCTCGCCGTTCCGATCTTCTTTTTTGGCGCGTTATTCTTTTTTTCCAAAGGCAGTTGGTTAGGGGGAGGGGACATTCGCATTGGTGCAATCATGGGCGCCTTACTCGGTTGGCCGGATATTCTGACCGGACTCTTTTTAGGATATTTATTCGGTGCGCTTTTTAGCCTGATCGGCATCGCAATCAAAAAACTCACCCGTAAAAGCCATATCCCCTTTGCCCCGTTTCTACTCCTGGGAACCTACATCACTATTTTTTGGAGCCAAGCTATTTTGAATTGGTATTTGGGGATAAGCTAACTGGTTTTTACACGCAATAATATAAAGATTCGTATAACATACCGATTTACGTAGGTTATACGAAAGATACTTCGTATAAAAACGAGTTGTACGCCATATGAATTGCGGCCAAAACAGTATATTCCAATCTAAAAATGTACCCTGAAAAGTGATAATGTGTGAATGTTTTTTGGATTAGAATTTTAGTTTGTTGTAAGCTTTT
>PFOK01000005.1 GCA_002792495.1 Candidatus Peregrinibacteria bacterium CG_4_10_14_0_2_um_filter_43_11
TCAAAAGATGTTTAATATACTAAAACAACAAGGAAAACCGAAGTTTGGCAGAGAATTACGGTAACCGTTTATTTTTATCTACTGCGCGTCTTCAGGCAGTATTTTATTGATTTTTAACACTTCAATGGTTTTTTCGACCACTTCCGAGGGGCTAAAATGAGATTTGACCAAATACTCATCCACGTCATCAAAATGGGCATGCGACTCAAAATTACCGGGATCCAGATTGGTCAGCATAATGACAGGGGTGTACTGTTGAACATCCTTTCGAACCTCTTTGAGCACTTGATAACCATCCACATGAGGCATCATGATGTCCAGGAGGATGATGTCAGGATTTTTTTCTTTGTATTTCTGAATTGCTGAACGACCGTCTGTAGCTGTCAGAACAACAAACCCCTTACGCATGAACATGATGGAGTACATTTCGCGAATGTCCCGGTCGTCTTCGACAAGTAAAATTTTGATTTGGTTGAGACTTTTAACCATTGGAAGAAATTAAGAAATAGGGAATTGAATGGTAAAAACAGTGCCTTTTTTTGGGTGACTCTGAACACTGATTTTTCCACCGTGTAATTCAACAATTCTTTTTACAATGAATAGTCCCAGTCCCGCGCCGCCTTTGTATCGTGTGGTGGCGTTTTTACCTTGAATGAATTTATCGAAAATGTATTTTATTTGTGATCTGGGAATACCAACACCATGGTTTGTGATGCGAATAAGCGCTTTTTTACCATCTTTCTCCAAATCCACTACAATGTCTTTGTTGGATTTTGAATATTTAATCGCGTTTTCAAGGACATTCATAAGTACTTGATGGATGCGAACGTTATCGACATGAATGGTGAATTGTTTTTGCTGAGTTTTGTTGTTGAATATTATTCTTAATTTCCCGGAACGAAGGTGAATCGCCAGGTTATCGATGATATTTTTGATGAGCGTGACCAGATTGACAGACGTTTTCTTGAGCTGGAATCGGCCACTTTCCAGTCGTGAAACATCCAAAATATTGTTCACAAGATTGTTGAGGACGTCCACGTTGTTATAGGCACGAATAAGATACTGTTGATCTTGCTCAGGCATTGTTTTTAAATGTTCCTCATCTGTCAAAAAAGAAAGGTAGCCACGAATGGTGGTTAACGGAGAACGCAATTCGTGGGAAGTAACCGCTATGAATTCGTCTTTTAGTTCATTTAAAGATCGGAGGCGCTTATTTGCTTCTTCTAAATCGAATGTTTTTTCGGTTATTGCCATCTTTAATTCCTCATTGAATCGCTGAATTTTATCCTCTGTGTGTCTTATCTCGGTGATGTCCTGGAGAACCCCCAAAATTCCTTCTTTCCCGTGGTAATCGATTTTTTGAACAATGATTTCCAAATCAATCAGATTGCCGTTGCCACACTTACCTTTTGGCATACAGTGAGTACGTGTACCATTGACTAGGCATCGACACGTTGTTTTTTTGAATACAAGCAGGGGGCATCCCATCACAAGATCATGGTATTTTTTTCCAATGATCTGATCCTCTTTTAATTTGAACAGGTTACAAAAATGAGGATTAACATAACGGAAAACGTTGCTTTCTAAAATAAATATCCCCATGTTGATTTTATTCAGAAGTTTGTCAAAACGTCCGTAAATTTCGCGACTGCGGATGTGTTGTGATAATGTATTGGCAACATCTTTTAGTAGCAGGCGATCTTCATTTAAAAATGGTTGTTCGTTCATTTCCGACAATCGTTTAAAGTAGCCCAAGTCAATGAATCCCCTTTTTTTATTATCAATAATAATGGGTTCTCGCATTTTATAAGCGAATGTTTTTGTTTTGGATGCGGAGTGATAGCGTTGATCGTCCAGTTCAATTTCGGCATAGGCCAGTTCTGTAAAACGAAGTGTGGGAAGGATGTCACGTGTAATGTTCTGAAGTACTTGTTTTAAAGGAATCCTTATAAGAGTATGGGAGCTGACATTGTACAATACTCTCAGTTCATTCATGCGTTCTTTTAAATCGCGTTCCGCTTTCTTTTTTTCGGTGTTGTCTGTTACAAAAACATGCACGTATTTTTTATCACCAATTACCAGCCTTTCGGCGTGAATTTGAATATGGATATGTTCCCCATTTTTCTTTATCCCAACGCATTCTTCTTTCTCGGGGATTGATTTCCCCATCATACGAGCTAGTGCTGTTTTTTTGGCATGACAATAAGATTCTGGAGTCAAAATATCTTTAACATCAAGTCCGATAACTTCTTCGGGTTTGTTGTAACCAAAAATAGTGGCGAGCTTTTGATTGGAAAAAAACAATTTGGTTTTATCAAATATGCCAATGCCAACCACTGATTGATCAATCATACACCGGTATTTCTCTTCCGAAGAATGTAAGGCATTTTCCGCTTTTTTGTGTGAAGTGACATCCAAAAAAGAAGTGACACTTCTTTTTGTTCCGGGGATCATGCCTACTGTGAGATAGACATTTCTTTTTTCTCCATTCTTGTTGATGAAACAGGATTCATAATTTCGGGGCGCGGCATCGGGATCAACACGACGCATTTTATGATAATGCATCATTTTTTTTGCGTCTTCTCCGACAAAAAAATCAGTCCAGCGCTTTTTTTCTTCAATCTCCGCTTTTGTGTAACCGGATAATTTTTCAAATTCTGAATTGGCCAGAGAAATAACGGTGGTCTCCTCAATAATAATGGTGGCCGTTCCGGTGTTTTCAAAAATGGAACGGTATTCTTTTTCGGATTGACGCAATGCTTCTTCCGATTTTCTTCGCTTGGTAATATTGCGATAAATCACGTAAATTCCCGCCTTTTTACCACTGATAATGATTGGTGCCCCCACAATCGAAACCGGGATGAGCGTACCATTTTTATGTTGCCGAACACTTTCATAATCAATTCTGTTGCCCGCTGCCATACTGCTGGTTAAATAAGCACCTTCATTTTTAAGGTGATTAGGCACGATAGTATCGTTTAAAATTTTTCCGCGAATTTCCTTCAGAGCAAAACCAAAAAGATCCGTAAAGGCGGGGTTTATGTTTAAAATATGATCCTGATCATCCAATACAATAATTCCTTCTGAATCATTCGCGAACAACTGCTCAAAATACATTTTTTGCATTTCCGCCTGTTGTTCTTTTTCTTTTAATTGGCGAAGATCGTAAAAAATACCTACGGTTCCGCCATCATCCAAAGGGATTCCATGAACGCGAACAGGGATTTTTTTCTTGGTCTTACTCAAAAGAGAAACTTCGTAACTGGAAATAACGCCACTTTTTCGATCCGTCGACGTAACATAGCGCACCATTTTGGAGGTATCTTTGGTACAAAAATCATAGGATTTTTTTCCTAAAATTTCAGACAACGTGCACTCCAGTAACTGACAAAGGCGGGGATTGGCGTAAATTGTCCTTTCATTTTTATCGGTAACAATGACCGGTTGATCCATGTATTGAACAAGCATACGGCATTTGTGCTCCAGATCTTTTTGATTGACAGAAGGCACTTCAAAATCTTCCTGTTTTAGGGGAAGTTTGGAAAATATTTTTTGAGTTGATGCAAAAAATGGTTTTTTCATAAAAAGTAATTTTTATTGTAACAAAAAGCGCCCTTTATCACAAAAGGTTTCGGTAGTGCCTACATGCTGCAAAACCAAATCGGTTACCGGTCACACAAAAGATCCTTTAAAAGCGATCGTGATGTTTCAAAATAATACCGTAATTCCGCCGGGTTTAATCCTACCCTTTTGGCTATGGCTTCTACCTCCGCACTTTCCCACATCAATTGTTTTCGTTCGGTACCGCCCCTATGAACCCTTCGGTAGGATAGTTCGTCCTTTTGGGCGTGTAGGGTGATGCCGATTGTACTATTGTCGGGTTCCAAAAGTCGCATCATAAGCGGACGAACATGTGCCGCCAAAACGGCATGGCTATTGTACAAACATCGCATATTGTCTGCCGTAGAAGGGTATCTCATGTCATAGGAAGCTCTATGCAATTCGATTCCTTCATAAACATAGTTAGTCTCAACAGAAGATGCATGTGCCCCCCTATTAACATATATGACATGTGTCCTGTTTTTTGTTTGGGTTAAAACAGGAGTTGCCATTGGGTGTTGGGGATCTGTTTTTCCAATCGCACTCATCAAGATCGGAGTTTCTTGTAAAATCGTCGATTCCACGAAATAACTCTCTCTGCCATCATCCACGATCAGAGCGGGATGTATTCCATCCAAACCAGTGCTCACGGAAAACCCCAATCCTTCAAAACGCTCTCGCATTTTTTGTGCCAAAAACAGGCAATTCCCCCCCAAAGAAGCAGGACGTGGAATGCCCTCATGGTCGATTATCCATGTCGTGAAGTTCAATGGATATTCTATCTGAAAATTTCTCAAAGCTTTGGTTAGATCTTTCTTCACGGATGCGCAACTTAAAGGAGTGAATTATACAATAAAATATAAAAAAGACAACACTTGAATACTGACATTCTACAAAAAATAACGGATTAAAGTACGTTTTTGCTTTAGATTCAGCCATTTTGGCGGGGTTAAACAAATAGATAAAACCGACTCG
>PFOK01000111.1 GCA_002792495.1 Candidatus Peregrinibacteria bacterium CG_4_10_14_0_2_um_filter_43_11
TTCTTCCCCACCTGCTTCAGGCGGGTCGAAATGACGAATGGGATTATACTATTCCAGCTATATAGGTCAGTCCTGAGAATGACGAAGGGCATAATTATCCTCTCGTCATTCCGTACCCCAAAGGAGCCGCCTTGTGGCTCAACACGGAATCTCCTTTGTTTTTTTTGTGGGTGGGATTCCGTGTTTACCACGGAATGACGAAGGGGGGAATTGAATGGCGGGGTTATGCCGTTTTATGTTGTTTTAGTTATACTTGCAGGTATGACTGTCAGACTATCAATGATTCTGATTAGTCCGGTATCCCGCCGAACCGGGACAGATCCCCAATCGAGTTGAGGACTTCTCCGGCGCGAGAATAAGGAGGGGGTAATTATTTGTCCAAAGAAAAATCTACCGCGCCAATGATTGTTTCCGTAATCCGGTACTTTGATTGATCCCCAGCCTTTTTTTTGTTATATTCAAGGCGATATAAAATAAAAATAAATGAATTACTTTCCGCGTTGTTCGCCGGAATTTGAAAAAAAACGGATCGGCTTCAAGCGTTCTTTACGGAATGGGTGGCTAAATTTGTTGCGCAACAAATTTCTTTCCATTGCCACGATGCTCGTGATTGCGCTGATTTTTTTTGTGTTCAACGTGATTTTGGCCTTCAGCTTCGCAACGGATTCGGTGATTGACAAAATCGGGGAAAAAATTGATATCAGTGCGGAGATTTTGCCGGATGTGGAAGACTATACAATTCAGACCCTGCTCGAAACCGTTCGTAAACATCCTAATATTCGCGACGTTATTTACGTTAGCAAAGAAGAAGCCCTCAAGCGCTTTGGTACAAAATACCCCAATGTGATCGCTTTTTTGAGCCATAATGAACTCGAGAACCCCCTCCCCAATGTTGTGCGGATTGTCAGCGACGATCTTTCCAACAACAACGCGATCATCACCTATTTGGAACAGCCTCAATTCAGCCGCATTATCAATCAGGAAAAACTGCTTAAAAACCAAGAGCAAAAAACGCGGAATGAAAAGATTTTGGACATCACCCATTTTATCAAGCAAATCGGCATTTGGCTGAATGTTATTTTCGCACTCGTCGCGATTTTGATTCTCTTCAACAGCATCAACATCAACATTCACGCGCACCAGAAGGAGATTCACATCATGCAACTCGTGGGCGCCAACCATCGTTTTATTCGTGGCGGATTTTTGTTTGAAGGTGTCATTTACGCGGTCTTGGCCCTATTGATCAGTTTGTTCTTTTCCCAATTCGTGGTGCAGTACCTGACCACCAATTTACTGACCGTGATTCAGAATGAGAGCGTCCTTGTGGGGCTTAACGCCGTCTTGTTTCATTTTCAGGATCGGCTGTGGATCACACTCATCTGGCAATTTTTAGCCGCTATTTTTCTCGGGCTTTTGAGTAGCTACCTGGCGATTCAATTGTATCTGAAAAAACGAACATTGTTTTAAATGCGGATCAATAGGATTTTTCTATTGATCCTGATCCATTCCCATTGACCTCATTCACCTCATGAATAAGCATTTTAAAACCAAAGGTATCGTGATCCGACGCGTGAACCTGAATGAAGCGGATCAAATCATCACACTCCTCACGCCGGAATTGGGCAAATTGGATTGTTTTGCCAAGGGGGCGCGACGGCTTAAAAATAAATTCTGCGGACGGATGGAGCTTTTTTATGAAATTGATGTGACTGGTTTTAAGGGGAAAACTCTACACTATCTGGATGAAGTTAACGTGATCACCTACCACCCTTTTTTAGCATCGGATTTTCAGGATCATGGCACCTTGTTTTACATGGCCGAAATCAGCACCAAGTTGATTCATGATGAACAGTGTGTCGAGGGGGCTTACCCCTTGCTCGTCGATAGTCTCCGCTCGCTCAGCTGTCATGCCCACCCGGAAGTTGTGCTGCACACGTATTTGATCAAATTGCTCACCCTGAGCGGCTTCATGCCTGCCTGGAATCGTTGTCTGGAATCCGAACAAAAATTGGATCTGGAGTGTCCACTCTATTTCCGTTGCACCGAAGGAGGAGTCGCCAATCAACCATGTATGGAAGATAATATCGCCCTCACCCCCTCCATTGTAAAATGGGTGAATTTTATACAGCTCTCCCCTCTTTCGGATATTTTAAAAGTGACCACCAGCCCCCACGAACGACAACAAGTAAAGAAATTACTGGATGTAATCCTGGGAAATATTTTAAATTATCCTCTGAAGTCAGAGGTGTTTTTAGAAAGAATTTGATGGTTTAAAGTATCACCAACAGAAAACAATCCGTATGAGTGAATCGTTTTAATTTGATGATGGAGCGGGTAAAGGGGCTCCCCCTCCGTGGATAAACTTCTCACCCCTAAGACTCTCCTGATTTCAAAAAAAAGTCGCACCTACGGCACAACGTTTTTCTGATTTGGAGCGGGTAAAGGGGCTCGAACCCTCGACCTTCGCCTTGGCAAGGCGACGCTCTAGCCAACTGAGCTATACCCGCACGCTTTAACAGCTCAAAAATTTTAGCAAATCTTACAGGAATTGCAAATCATTTTTAATTGCCCTGACCATTCAATCTCTCGGAATTCGCGACAACTGACAAATCAAATCCCAATTGTCATCCGGAGCGGAGCGGTTGAAGGCTTTGGCACCACATTTTTGACATAGATGCTCCAGACGAACCCCCTTCTTTTTATTGATCTCTATTCCGATCGGCGCCATCAGCCCCTCACATTCGTTCAGGCGATCCCCGGGGGCATTTAAATCAATGTGCAACGAAAAAAGGCAAAACGGACAATGATTACGACAACTTCCGCCCTTGTGAGAACCGACTTTTTTCTTGCATTTCTCGCAAGTGAACCCTTCGTTGATTTTTCTTATTTTCAATATTACAAGATTACTAAATTACAAGATTATTTTTTGTGCGTACTCAATAAATACTGTTCAAATTTAAACAGTTGATTGGAGATGGATATTATTTCTTCAAATAATCTATCAAACTCATCTTTTTCGAGATAGTTTAAATCATATCCAATATATAGAGCGCAACGAATTTCACCAGCAGATGCTTTTGCATTGTTGATAAATCTTGCAAAATCCTTGTTTGATTTGCGTTCAAATCCTTCAGCAATATTCAACATAACTGAAGTACTTGCACGTCGTAATTGATTCGCTAGGGCATAATCATTGTTAAATTTTTCCGAGGAACAGTTTTGATAAATGCTTTTTACAAATATTCTTGCGGCTTTCCAGATAGGAAGGTCTTCAAATTTTTGATATTTCATAACGACTTAATCTGTTAATTTTGTAATCTGGTAATCTTTTAATGAATTTAGACGTTAAATTTAAAATGCATCACATCACCGTCCTGTACCACGTACTCTTTGCCCTCCTGACGGCATTTGCCTTTTTCTTTCGCGCCCTGTTCGCCACCAAGCGTGATATAATCATTATAAGCAATGGTCTCAGCACGAATAAAGCCTTTTTCAAAGTCGGTGTGAATCACTCCCGCGGCCTCCGGCCCTTTGGCGCCAATACGCACCGTCCACGCGCGAACCTCCTTTGGGCCTGCCGTAAAAAAAGTGTGCAACCCGAGCAGACGATAAGCCGAACGGATCAAGCTGTTTAAGCCGGATTCTTTTAACCCTAATTCCGCCATGTACGCCCCGGCTTCCTCTTTGCTGAAATCCACCAAATCGGCTTCCACCCGAGCGGAAATGGGCAAAAGCTCCTCGTGTTCACTCAAATTCAGTGTTTCTTTCTCCTTCTTCGCGTCAAAACCGGCGATTTCGTCTTCTTTTAAATTCGCGATATATAAAAAGGGCTTATAGGTGAGGAGATTCAGTGGCTTGATGATTTCGTGTTCCTCTTCGGTCACTTCAAGGCTGATGGCCAGTTTTTCGGATTCCAATGCCGTTTTAACCTTCTTTAAAACCTCACACTGCTTCATGAACTCTTTGTTCCCGCTTTTGGCCTTTTTTTCGGATTCCCCGAATCGGCGGCTTACCGTATCCAGATCCGCCAGAATCAGCTCCAAATGGATCACATCCATGTCGAGTTTGGGGTTCACCCCACCATGCACGTGAGTGATGTCCGGATCATGAAAAAACCGGATTACCTGAGCGATGACATGGCATTCGCGAATGTGGGAAAGGAATTTATTGCCCAATCCCTCCCCCTCGCTCGCCCCCTTCACCAACCCCGCGATATCCACAAATTCCACCGCCGCTGGTACGATTCTTTCCGGACTGACCATTTCCGCCAATTTACTCATGCGCGCGTCCGGTACCTCCACAATACCCACATTGGGGTCGATGGTGCAAAAAGGATAGTTCTCGGCCGGTGCCGCCTTGGAACGGGTCAGCGCGTTAAAAAGGGTTGATTTCCCGACATTAGGCAAGCCGACAATGCCGATTTTAAGACTCATTATTACTAAATTACAAGATTACAAGATTACAAGATT
>PFOK01000040.1 GCA_002792495.1 Candidatus Peregrinibacteria bacterium CG_4_10_14_0_2_um_filter_43_11
GCCTGCTCGCGGAAGATGCCGACCCCTCCGTCATTCAACCCCTCGCGCAAGACGCCATTCACAAAGCCACGGATCCGACCCTGCTCATCAAGATAGGAGACCTTCTTTTGGCTGACAAAACGTACAAGCCGGATGTGGGGGGAGCGTATGCAAAAGCATGGCATGAAATCGGGCCTATTAAATGGACTCCGGCACGATACCTTGTCCTAGGGAATAAACTCCGGCTAGCCGAAAGGAACGAAGAGGCCATTGCAACATACAGTAAGGCTGTCGAACTGTATATCAATGACCCCGGAGAAGAACCGGCAACTTCTTATTTTGATGCCCTAAAAGCGCGTTACGAGCTAGGTGACATCCGAGGCGCCCTGGAGACCGTGTGTAGTTTGGCAAAAATCGAAAGCATACCATACACCGTTTTAATAAGTATGGCTGATTTTTTGATGAAAAATCACGACTTCAAAAAAGCCGCGGAAATTTACAAAAAGATACTCAAAGATCCTTCGTTTCCACCCGCGGAATATAAAACGGTTTTAGACGCGGGAATTACTCTTTATGCAATGGATTCAGCAATCGTTCATGAGATAGTCGATAAAATAGTCAACGCACGTAGCATGGGTCGCAGCATGCTTTTGAGTTTAGCTATCCAATTAACGAGCGTGGAAAATGAAAATGTAAATGCAATAATTTACCCAGTGTTCAATAAATATCTTTCGCAATTCAACAATCACGAGGGATTATTGCAGGTGTTGAGTAGACATGGTTCAAAATCAATGCTTTTGGCCCATTTGATTGTCGCGAAAGGAATTGATATAGCAAAACGTCCGGAAGAAATTGATTCTTTTATATCCCGAGGGAATATCGATCTTGCAAAAGCTCCCGATCTTGCTCAAAGACGGGCATTAAAAATCATTGCGTTAACAAGGGACTATAACACATTGTGCGGGGTAGGATGTGATGCGGAAAAATGGGGGGGCAATGGCAAATGGGAATCGATCGCGCTTAAAGCCTACGAAAAAGCGGCCGATGGGGTATGGAATCAATTAGAAGCATTAAAACGGTTGGAAGCATCTATTGTAAAAATAGATCCCGATCGGCCAATATTACAAAACATGCGCGCTCGAATCCAGAATCTGGAAACCCCCCTCCAAATGGAGGTAAGACCCGCCTCTCCAATGATGAATGTACAGAGTTTTTTAGGGTCTCCCTCCGTTCCAAATTGGGGCGGCGCGCCAAAAAGAAAAACGGATCCTCAATTCGTGGGCGTAGCCGACTATGTTCCAAAAAAAGAGCCCATCATTACCGTACCGGGAACTTATGTTTTACCTGAATCCTTCGACAAAGCGGAGGTTTGGGTCAGGGTGCAATTTGCCAACATACAATTAGACAATCTGATTCAGGTTAGTTACAACGGAGGCGATTTTGTACAACCGAACAAACAAAAGTATCAATGTGATGGGGGCGGTATAGTGTTATTTTGTACTGACGTGCCTTCACGAATTCGTGTGCGTGTGCTGAGAAAACAAGACAGAACTCTCATTAAGGAAAGTGCCGAGGTGGAAGTGAAAATGCCGGCACCGCGACCGGACGATTCTGATGGATGTTCTGTCGCGGAACCCAATGATTCCGGTTTGGTGGATGTGCATTTGGTAGCACCTCCGGGGGCGAATTGCGTGCGCTACACCGTAGATGGGGAAGGTCAGCTTGGCAATAGCTCAGAGATTTTGCTCGAAGAAGATTACAGATTTACTTTATTGCTTGAACAGGGTGTGCAATTGAAGGTAATTGCTTGCAAAAAGAGTGACAATTCCGATGATACTGCGGGAAGAGAATTTGTGAGTCAGCCTTTTACAATGAATGTACCCAAACCTCCATCCATCCTTATTCCGGAGGGGCAGGATTTAAGCATAAGCGCGCCACTTCCTGTGGAAGTAATTGTACAAGGGGTGGGGGAGATGAAGTATGTGGCGTATCGAAAGAAAGGTGAATTGGATTGGACAGCCATAACGAAGAGTGGGTTTGAAGGCGATCGATATTTTTTCGTTCCTTCCGGACAGGGAAAATACGAAGTGGCAATTGTTAGCCCTTTAGAAGGCAATCCCGAAGAAGGGGACATATATGGGTATGCGGCTATCATTGAAGAGATATTGATCACAAAGTCATCACGGCGGAGAAAAAAACCGGAAGAAAAATTACCAAATCAGTTCCGGTGGACACCGTGGGGTGCCATAAAAGACAAAGTGATAAGATGGTGGCAATAGAAACCTCAAAAAGTGGTTCTTTAAACACTTTGGGCATAATGATTCTGAAGGAATTGAAAAAGGCAGAGAACAAACATTGACTTATGAGTTATGGTATTGTATAATAATTATATTAGAACTAATAAAAACTTCATGCCCCTTTCACTTCAACCTCAATCACTGGCCCAAAACCTCGCCACCTTTCGGGATGAAATGATGGTGATGTACCCCGAACACCGTGCGACATTGTCGCGATTAACAGGTGGAATACACCAACTCTTGTCGGACTTTTTTAAATCTTCTCCGGAGCGAGATTTCTTTGTTTTACAGCAAGGGGTGTGTGATCTTATTGAAACCCGGTTCAAAGCCGATCTGAAAGCCTTGCCCAAAGAGGCACGTGCTTCCGTCACCACATTCCGCAGCATGATGCGAAGCGGTTTATTGAATGGCGGTTTGCAATGGGGGGAACCGGGGGAATTGCCCGCCAGTCAACAGGACGAAGCCGCACCGGAAGAACCTGCAATTCCCAAAGCGGTTAATGTAACAGTCACTCCGTTTACCAATAGTAGAGCGATTATTAAGGGTGAGGTTCCCGGATTTCAGGAGAAACATCAGACATTATGGTTAAAAAGGGCAGGCAGAGGAAACAAATGGATGAAAGTGAAAGTGCTTTTAGGCTTGTTTGAGGAAGAAGTAGGTGAAATCGGAGTTTATAACTTATGTGTTACCGATAAAAGAGACAAAAGGCAGGGGGAAAAAGTTGGGGTGGCTGTTATTGCTCCTGCCGATCAACCGGAATCCGCAAATGCAGATGCATCGGTCGTTGGGCCGGTAGCGGGAATAAAAATCCGGATATGGCCAATGATCCTCAGAAAAACAGCCGAACTCGCGGTAGCAGGATGGCGGGCAACCCTTGGTGGTTTGTTTAAAAACGTAGAGACGCGCCATGGCGCGTCTGATGTGGAACATGGCGCGTTTACGGGTAAGCCAGCCGCTGTAGAGGCGCAACATCTTGCGCCTCCGGAAAGCGCACCCGAAAAAATTCCGACAGTCGTCATTGGTGAAGGAAGTAATACCGTTATTAGGGGCGAAGGGCATGCGGTAATCATGGGTACCATTCTCGGTTTTGACCCCGCGTGTGATGGGCTTCAATACAGACGAATAGAGGGTAAGTCAGGCTGGCAATCAGTAATTTCAAATGACAGAATCGACGCGTGGGGCAATTTTGTTTTGCGTTTTAATAAACCGGGCACTTTCCAGTTTCAGGTGGTAAGAAATTGTGCTTCAAAAACCGGTCATGGGGGGCACGTGTTTTTGCAAAGGGGAGAGATTACAGAAGTGGTGGTTACCCAAGAACCGGCGGAGGAGTCAAAAAGAGTTCAACCAAATACGGCAGCACCGGAAGAATTGACGGTTGACGGTGGTCTGCAAGAGAATAAAACACAACTCATTCCTCCTCAAGTGGCAGCTCCTCCGGAAGGGAGATCTCCTGTCCGAGGAGCCGACATTGGAGTTACAGCAGCTACAAGAGCCCGAAAGGCAGTGATCAAAAGGCCGGTCAGGGCACCACAACCACGTTCTGTTCAACTGGATTATGCTGTTTTACGACCAAAAAACGGTGGTGCTGCCGGCGTAGAAATAGAACATGGCCGGGGTGATCGCACAATGTCTCTAAGAGCTCTTGAGGGGTTTGATATAGAGGCGCCTGCAGGTGTAAGGGCATCACCATCACCCGCGCGACCGGTTCCTTTAGCTTCATCCGGCGAAGATCCTTTTAGTACACCGGGGCCAAAGCCCGGCGAAAGAAGAACGCCACTGACAAGTGCATTGAAGCAAAGAGCTTTTATTCTCAGTCATATTCCTGAAGGGGAAAGCGCAAAAGTGCTTAATCGTCAATTGTGGATTAAAACACCTGAGGGCGGAAAAAAAAGAAACGTAACAATAAGCCTCCTAAAAAACAGTGATGGAGGAGCCGTTGTAACAGCGGAAGACGTCGTGGGGAATAGGGTTAGATATGCCCTGTATGCTAGCGGAGAAATAATGGTAAATTCGTATGGAGAAAGGGATGCCACGGAGTTACCATCACTTGTTGCTATTTTGGAGGCAGTAGGTGCGTAAAAAAGTCAGACACCGTGTCCAACATTCCCTCTGACCCCTCACCTTTTTTGTCATTCCGTCCCCCTTCGTCATTCCGTGCACCGACACGGAATTCTTTTTTCGTCATTCCGTGCACCGACACGGAATTCTT
>PFOK01000147.1 GCA_002792495.1 Candidatus Peregrinibacteria bacterium CG_4_10_14_0_2_um_filter_43_11
GAACCCTTTTTAAAGTCATCACCTGGGGAGAATCGCATGGACCGGCTATTGGTGTAGTCATCGACGGTTGTCCGGCGGGACTTTCGGTCACAGAAAAAGAAATCCAACAGGAGCTCGATCGCCGCAAACCCGGGCAAAGCAAATTAACCACACCCCGTAAAGAAACAGACAAGGTGGAAATCCTCTCCGGCGTTTTTCAAGGTAAAACCACCGGCTCCCCCATTAGCCTAATGGTACGCAATGCCGACCCAAAAAGCACCGATTACGACAAGCTCAAAAACACGTATCGCCCGAGTCATGCCGATTATACGTACGAAGCGAAATACGGCATCCGGGATCATCGTGGTGGCGGGCGATCAAGCGCGCGTGAGACGATTGGACGTGTCGCTGCGGGCGCCATTGCGAAAGCTTTGCTCAAAACCGAAAAAATAGAAGTAATCGCTTACGTAAAACAGGTTCATCACCTCATCGCCACAATCGATCCCGCGAAAGTAACCGCGAATGCCATCGAAAAAAATCCACTCCGTTGTCCCGATGCAAAAACCGCTAAAAAAATGATGGAGCACATCGAAGCCATTCAAAAACAAGGCAACTCGGTAGGCGGTGTGATTGAATGCGTGATCCGCAACTTGCCTGCCGGCCTGGGTAGCCCGGTTTTCGATAAATTGGATGCGCGCCTTGCCCACGCCATGCTCAGTATTCCCGCTGTAAAAGGATTTGAAGTGGGCAGTGGTTTTGGTTCAACATTAATGACTGGCAGTACCCACAACGATGAGATAATAATGAAAGGCAAAAAAGTGATGACCAAAACCAATCATGCGGGTGGCATTGTCGGCGGCATCAGCAATGGAATGGATATTGTCTTTCGTGTTGCCTTTAAGCCCACCGCAACCATTTTTATACCCCAACAAACCGTAACAAAAAACGGCAAATCAACGACCCTAAAAATGACCGGCCGTCACGACCCATGTGTGCTCCCCCGCGCTGTTCCGATTGTGGAATCTATGGCCGCGCTAGTATTAGCAGATGAATGGATGAAACAAAAAACGGTAACGATCTAAATATTTTAACTCAAAATATCAAAACCCAGCGGCTGATCATTAAACCGATTACCCTAAAATACAAAAAGGTTATTTTTACGGAATTTACAAATGAAATCACCACACACATGTACCCCAAGCCGGCCAAAAGGATTGAAGAAACGATTGAATTTATTGAAACCTCAATGAGGGAAAATGAAGAAGGCACTAATTTTCAAACCGTCATCTTAAGCAAAGAAACCCGTGAATTTTTAGGTTGCGGTGGCGCGCATAACATTCATACAAAAACACCTGAATTGGGAATTTGGATCAAAAAATCCGCACATAGTCATGGCTACGGAAAAGAAGCGGTAACCGCGCTAAAGAAATGGGCAGATGAACATTTGGATTATGAATACCTTCTTTACCCTGTAGTGAAAGAAAACCATGCTAGCCGAAGGATCCCGGAAGCGTTGGGAGGAAAAATAGAACGAGAATATGATGAAATAAACATGCAGGGAAAATCCCTTCATCTATTGGAATATAGAATTTACCCGATAAAAAATAAATCTCTCAAATCATGACTCACGAAAAACTCATCAATCTTGCCGCCTCGGTTGTAAAATCGGTAAAAATGGGAGATAACACCTCCGGAGATGTAGGCTGTGCGCTCCTTTCCGACAAAGACAATGTGTATACCGGCGTGTGCATTGATACGATGTCTGGTATGGGGTTCTGCGCCGAACACGCCGCCATCGCCGCCATGGTCACCGCGCAGGAATATAAAATAAAAACCATTGTGGCTGTTTGGAAAAACGAAAAAGGAGAAGCGCATGTGTTGCACCCTTGTGGTCGCTGCCGTGAATTCATGCGCCAAGTGAATAAGGAGAACATGGAAACCGATGTGATTTTAGGAAAAAATAGAGTGGTAAAACTCAAAACCCTTCTGCCATACGAAGATGATTTTAGTAAGGCATAATGTAGACCAAGCAAAATCGGCTTAAAAAATCAAACCATGTGTTGGAGCAGTGAAGCATCGGCATTGCTCGCGACGGTCGGATTAAGCGGAACGGCTTACCTGGCCACGAAGGGTGATACAAAAGAATTGTGGATTCCTCTGGGATATTTTTCTCTCATGGAGGCGCTACAGGCATTCACCTATCCGTACATTAACATGTGCGATTCACCGGTAAATCAAGTTTTGACGGTTCTTGGGTTCATGCATATTGCCTTTCAGCCGTTTTTCATTAACGCCGTATCGCTGTACTTTATTCCGGAAAAAGTGAAAAAAAAGGTGGCCCCCTTTGCGTACTTTTTTTGTTTTATCGGCGCGATCATATTGCTACTCAAATTATACCCGTTCCAATTGACGGGAAACTGGATGTCGGCATGTGTAATGGAAAATGAAGCAATCTGTGGAACATCCCTCTGCTCAGTAAGTGGCAGTTGGCACATTGCCTGGGGAATCCCGCTAAATGATATGCCAAAATACATTTACTCCCTCGCCTATTACACCCCCGCATTTTTCATCCCACTCCTTTATGGATCATGGCGAATGACAACCTATCACTTTTTAGTCGGCCCTTTTCTGGCTTACTTTTTAACCAGCAATCCCAACGAATGGCCGGCGGTATGGTGCCTGTTTTCGGCGGGGTTAATCCTCGCGGCAATCGTTACCCCGCTCCGGAAACACCTGCGGGTTCAAAAATGGTACTTCTGGAAATACCATGAAAAACAGCGGTTGTAATCCCCTATTCTGTCTGATCTTTTAGAAAGTGATCCACACGCATTTTTCGTGAATAAAGAAAAAGGATAGGAATGCTAAGCAAGAAGAAAAACCAAAGGTGTTCCGCGCTCGAAATAAAGAAAGTGGCCAGAGCCAACACAAAACATAGCAGGAACTTTCCGAGAGAAAAGTTGATTTCACGATGAATGGTAAAAAAGGCGGTGTTTGTCACTTTTCCGTAAGCGTAAAGATAAGAATCGAATGTGGACTGTAACGCCGATTCGGAAAACGCGTACAGCGATTGCACACCGTAAATAAAGAATCCGGGATGGAAAAAGAGTAGGGAGAATCGAAAAAGAGAGGCCGTGATTTGGGTGATAATGGATGTGGAAAGAAGTTTTTTGCGATGTTTCCGGTCAAAAAGATGCCCCACCAAAACCATGATGCCGGCGGAAATCGCAGAGGTGACAGTCATGAGCGAGCCGAGTTGGAAAAAACTTTCATTGGTGAGAAGGAGGAAAAAGAAAAGCGGCCACATCAGGTAAGAAAGAACATTGTTCATGCCATCCGCCAGATAAGCAAAACGGGTTTTCGTAAAAACAAGATGCGTCTTTTGCATCTGTAAAAAATCTTTCAAATCAAAATGAATTTTTACCTTCTTTTGGATGAAAAGGATAGGAAGAACACAAAGAATCATCAAAATGGCTCCCAACAAAAACACGGCGTTAAATGAAGCGACAGAAGCAACCCACCCCGCAATGAGCGGCGCGATCACCCGTGCAATAACACTCACCGCATTGAGTACGCCGGTTTGCAATCCCACTGTTCCCCGGTCGGCGATTTCGACAAAAAACAGATGACGCGCCGGAAAATACAAAAGGGATTGTAAGCTCAGGAATAAAAGAGCAAGCAACCACCAGTAGTTTTCTGTGGTGACGAGAGAGGTTGTAAAGCCGAAAGCGATGTAAAAAAGAACACCAAGAATCAGGATGTGTTTGATATCGGTTTTAAGAATATGCGCGACGACATGACGCGTAAAAAAATACCCGACCAAACCTGTTACCCCATGAAATAAAAAAATGAAACTGAGTGAAAATCCTTGCGTGTAAAGATAAATAGGGAGAGAAAGAATGAAAATAATCTCCGAAAAAGCGAAAATAGCGGCATGAGCGTAAAAAAACGTGGCATCCGAGAAGCCGCCAAATCCTGTCTTTTTTTTATTGGAAGATGGTTTCATTTTTGAAGCGAAAAAATGGTGCCGAAAAAATCGTGAAAGAAAAAAAATCGCTAAACCGCCGGCAAAAGTGATTTAAAAGAAAGCTGAATGCGTTCATAAAAGCGACTGGTACGAATAGCGCATTTTTTAGAATCGGGATAAGCCCGTACCTTAAAAATATTTTTTGTAGTCTCCCCTCCTTCATCGGCAACGGAAACCTCTACATAATAGACCCCATACGGGAATTTAAAACGTTTTGAAGTGAACTCATTTTCATTCCGACTTCTATCCACTTCCACTTCGGGACATTGATCGGCCGGCTTGTTATCCGGAGGAATGGGAAGCCCGGGATCACGTTCGCTACTAGTATTTCATCCTTTAAATTCAATTATGTGATATAATGGAAGGGACATTTAATCCTCCATTATGAAACTGCATATTGTAT
>PFOK01000097.1 GCA_002792495.1 Candidatus Peregrinibacteria bacterium CG_4_10_14_0_2_um_filter_43_11
AATGAATGGCTCAAAAATAATGGTGGAACAGATCTTTTGGAAACCCTGAAACAAAAAAGCAACGGAATTAAAGATGCGCAAAAAGACATAGCAAACCTTATCCCGCAATACAAAACCGTAGCAGGATTGATTGGCAATGATAATCGGGCAACAGCCCCGAACATACCCCCATTAGTCAGCCTTACCATACCAACGGTAAATGATAATGGTATAACGGCGGAAGGGGGCTACGCGCAACACAAAAGTTGCTTGTCTGCAATGGAAACAGTACAAAACGATTATATAAAGTTAAGCAATGAAGATCGTTTTAATGAGGCACAGAAGGCACAATTTAAAGGGAAAAAAGAGGCGCTGGAGGTGCACATAAAACTTGAAAAAGCGAAAATCGCTTATTATGATTTTAAAATCAACGAAGAGAAAGCGCGTAAAACATTCACTCAGGCGGAACTGAGCGAAAAGAAACCGTGGCTCATGAGAACCGTGATGAAAAAGTTCCAAAAAGCGATGGAAATAGTCGATAAATTCAACAGCAACCTAAATCCGGCCATCCGCCGTTTGCTCATTGCCATGGTGTACTACCAAGGGGTCAGCCAAATCACAATAGACGCGGAAGGCTCCGAAGTGTTGCGTGACGACTTGATGGAAGATTACGAATGGATGCTCACAAGCTTGGTACAATCCCCCGCGTTCAATCAATTCGCGGAAGGCAAGTTTTTTGTGGATAATCCCGCTAAAAAAGAATTCTTGCTCGCCTTGCAACAGGCCAATATGGTAAAAACACGACTCAAAGAAAAGAGAGATAAACTGAAACGCCTGCAAGCCGGCCTAATGACGGAGGGGATACCCGTTCCGGAAAAACCGGCAAACGGAAAAGAATACCTTGTCGCGATTAACGGGAAGCGTGACGCTTTGTTTAATCTTGGTAAAAATACAACGGATTATAATAGCTGGAGGGAAAAAGGCAGTCTTAAAACAGACAAACAGGCATTACAAGAAAAAATAAGTGCATACACTACTACTACTTTGGGATCGACCGATAATCCTTATGCCCTACAATTAAAAGTAAATGAGGAATCAATCAAAAACCCTGATGATACAAGCTTACAGGCAATCAAAACCGCGTTGGATACCCTCATGCCGCAATATCAACAAGTAGCACGTTTCGGCGCGACAACGACTGAAGGAGGAAAAATACTGAAACAAATGAAATTCATCAATGCGCAAGAAGATATAGAAAAAGATGAAGCCTTTGTAGAGTATGCCGAAAAGTACATCAAAAACCCGACATCGCCGGAGGCATCGCAATTTATTGAAACAGCAAAAAGAAGAGGAAGTCTTTCGGAAGAAGAAAGAGAAAAACTCGAAGCCTTCACCCCTTTTCATCAGAGTGTGGAGCTCAATTATAACGCGCTGGATTTACAGGAAAGAAGCCAGATGAACGTTTTTGAACACATGAATATCAGCCTGGTCAATTTTTATGAAGGGTATTTGCAATACATCGGCGAACATCCGGAAATGAAAATGGAAAATTGGAATAGTTATTTCAATATGCCTGATAAATTCGACTCACTCCTCGATCTTTTCCGGGCAACACTCGCGGACACGAAAGGAAAAGAAGACTTTTTAAAGGTTTTTGCCGGCATGAAGGGGTTAGGGGGGATAGAAAACTTGGGAAATGTGGAACCCAAAGAACTCCGCGAAGCTCAAGGAGCGGCCTTCATGACATTCAAAAGCCTTCAGATTGAAATCGATCACCGAAACAAAGTTGCCGAAGCCGCACGACTGGGAAAAGCCGAACTGGAAGCCCAATTAAAAGGCATGACCTTTGCCGATAAAATAACCAACTACGGTAAAAGCGTATTAAACATGCTTATCGGACCGGGACAAAGCCTGGGGAATCGCGTTGCCGGCGGTATCGCGGTTCTTGCCGCGTTAAAAATGTTTGGCAAAGTGTGGAGCGGCGAAGGAAGTTGGGGAAAAATAGGTTGGACAGTGCTCGGCCTTGGTGCGGCGGAAGTGATTATGAAGAACACCACCGGTCGCGGAATTATGGATCGTTTTAACATAGCCGATTCTACAGGCAAGGCCGCCGAAGGCACCTACGAAGCCGTGCTGGTACAACGCAGTGAAGAAAAAATGGCCGAAAAAGGAATCGCTCCGGAACAGCACACTGCCGCGTTACATGAGCTCAATCATGTGCCTTTCCGCGATGTAATGAAATGGTACGCCATGACCAAGCAGGACGGAACGCCGCTGGAAGGCCACGACGATATGTTTGATGAATTAGGAGTGAGTACCAAAAAAATCGTGGGTGAAAAAGTCAGCTGGAAGAAGGCGGATAGAAATCTGCAGGCGCGTCGCATCATGCATTATGCGGTAGAGGACTTTTTTGATTACGTGGAAGCAAAAGACAACAAATACAACGGCACCGGACAGGCGATTCTACAAGAAAGATGGATAGACAGCATTTTTAATCCGGACTTCAAAATGGAAAATGCGAAATACACGCGTTTTGAGTTAAGTGCGGGAATGAAAGAAGCCTATCGCACGGCTCCGGATGGACTTACCTGGGAAGTGGTCATGAGTTCGGAAATAAGCCCGGAGGAGGCAAAGGCCACCGAAGGTCAAACTGTAGACGGAAAAATGGCCGGTTGGCTGGGCGAACAATGGAAGTCGTTCGAAACATGGACCCGTATAAATATTATCGACGAATTCTCCGTTGCCGCCGCCGACTTTTTTGCCACCCTGCCCAACCGTGGCCGTGACCTTAAAGAATGGCTGGGAGAAATGGGGGAATTGGGGGCTCAAAAATTGGACTACACCGGCCGTTCCATCACGTTATGGTATGGCGCGCATAAGCTGGAGATCTTCCGTTTCGGAAACACATTATGGGAAGTGACCAAAGCCGGAGTGTTATTGCCATTCAAAGTAATGTACGCAGGTGCCGAATGGGTTTTGCCATTGGGACTTGTCACAATAAAACAAACCGAAGCGATTCTGGAAAGAAACAAGTTTATAACCCAACAAACAGACCTGACAAGAGAGCAAA
Source organism: Candidatus Peregrinibacteria bacterium CG_4_10_14_0_2_um_filter_43_11 (assembly GCA_002792495.1). Taxonomy (GTDB): domain Bacteria; phylum Patescibacteriota; class Gracilibacteria; order UM-FILTER-43-11; family UM-FILTER-43-11; genus UM-FILTER-43-11. The sequence goes on from PFOK01000097.1 coordinate 3,050, forward strand.
TCATGCGTAATGCGCAAGTCATTAATCTGGAAGACGGAACAAGCAGACTTGTGCCTCATGCGCAAATTAACCATGTAGGCAACCCTCTGCCTGTGGGATACGAAGAAACCGCTTCAGGTTCAGCAATATGGCGTGTGGACGCGGAAAAAATGTTGGATCAGTACAGAAACAACGGCGAATGGAGGCATTTTGGATTCTTTCAGGTTCCATTTCACAAAGCGTACGACGCGGGCTACGAAACGGATGGAACAAAAAAATCAAGCCAAAACGCATTTTACGAAAGTAAGGCAGACCCCGCCAACAGAAACGAAGACGGTATGCCGGGTGTGGGTTATTACATTTCGGAAATTGATGCCGCGGAGGCAGAGGTAGCAAATTATGAAGGAGCCTCGCCCGCGGAATTATATTGGAAAATGCTCAACGCGTCTCACAAAAAAGCGAAAGAGTTTTATCTGGATAAATACCCAACGCTCTTGCCGGAAGAAATAGATGAATACATGTACGCGATTCATACGGTTTCAAAAACTCCGGATGAAAGGAATGGTAAGCCGGCAAAAATGTATCGTTTTTGGCGCATGCCGCTACCGGTCAGTCAGGAACTGCAACTCAAGAGAAGCGGTCGGTGGGCGGATTATGATGATCCGAATCGGTATAAAGACCGTCCTCCATTTATTGTGGATCCCAACAAGAGTTTAATAGAAAACTTTAAAGACGCGTACGGATTTAACAACCCGGGGGTACGAAAAGTTTTCGCGGGTGTCGGAAAATTAGGAGCACTCTGGCTCGGTATGGGCTTCAGCACGCTCGAAACCATCGGTGACATAACAACATGGACAATTGATACTTTGGTACCAAGAGCAACAGCGCCAAAATGGATTGAAGCCATCACCAAACGTGACGAACAGCAACTGCAGTTGATTGACGAAATATCCACCACAGCGGAAAGCCCGGCACTGGCACTGTCCAAATTCTACAAAAATCCAACAAATGCAGAGTTGTACAAAAAGGCATTGGCGGAATCAAGGGTAAGTGGCAAAAATAATGAATTGGATCTGGAAAGCGTAACAGGATGGGTAGAAGTAAGCGGATGTTATTACAATGGTCAGCATAATCAAAAATGCAAACGTCTGAACACCGATTGGTACACAAGACGCTAATTCACCTCATTTTTGATGAAGGTGGTGATTACCCCGCCCTTAGAAGGCGAGGATTATTATCCTCGCAACAAAGGTGCGGGGGGTGGTACATCATACATTCTTCGTCATCCCGAACCCACCCCCTCTAACACCGGAAGATATAGCTGGAATAGTATAATCCCATTCGTCATTTCGACCCGCCTGAAGCAGGTGGGGAAGAAATCCC